>JAQWHO010000037.1 GCA_029249355.1 Thalassotalea sp. | reverse complement strand
ACCTTTGACCCACGCCTTAGAAGGGCGTTGCTCTATCCAGCTGAGCTAAGGGCGCACAGTACCTTATAACAGGTTACTTCCTGCTCTTTATATAAGAAAAGAAAGTGGTCGGTGATGCAAGATTCGAACTTGCGACCCCTTGGACCCAAACCAAGTGCGCTACCAAGCTGCGCTAATCACAGACATTTGCTGAATGACAAACTAATAACTTGCTTGCTTTCAACGGGTGCGGATATTACCTAGTTGCCCGTTCTGCGTCAAACGTTTTTTATAAATAAATATCCGTTCGGTCACTTTTACATCAACCATTGCTAATGAACAAACTATTTGTTTATTTTTAATACAAACAGGTTCAAAAAAGTGGCAGATGAACTTATAAAATAAAATTGATAACGAAAATCTATAACATATCAAAAAATTCATCTACACCTATTAAGCAATTTATGAGAAAATGCGTTGTTTTTTCATCTCGACACCCTAGGAATTATGACTGCATCACTTATTGATGGCAAAGCCATCGCACAACAACTAAGAACCTCGGTTAAAGAAAAAGTAAGTGCTCGTGTAGCACAAGGGTTAAGAGCGCCAGGTTTGGCTGTTATCTTAGTAGGCAGTGATCCTGCTTCAGAAGTATATGTAGGCAGCAAACGCCGTGCTTGTGAAGAAGTTGGCTTTATTTCTCGTTCATATGATTTACCTGCAACCACTACTGAGACTGAATTATTAGCGCTGGTATCAACATTAAATAATGATGATGCGATTGATGGCATACTTGTTCAATTACCTTTGCCTGTAGGTTTAGATGCCAATTTGGTGATAGAGCACATCGCTCCTAATAAAGATGTTGATGGATTCCACCCCTCAAATGTCGGAAAACTTGCTTTACGTTTACCTGGTTTAAGACCTTGTACACCTAAAGGGATCATGACATTGATTCAGTCTACTGGCGTGAAACCACACGGTTTAGACGCTTTAGTGATTGGTGCTTCAAATATTGTTGGTCGCCCGATGACGTTAGAGTTACTACTTGCTGGTTGCACGATTACAACAACGCATCGTTTTACTAAAAACTTAGAAGAAAAAGTACGCAACGCTGATTTAATCGTTGTGGCAGTAGGTAAACCGAAATTTATCCCAGGTGAATGGATAAAAGACGGTGCCATTGTCATTGATGTAGGTATCAACCGCTTAGATAATGGCAAGTTAGTCGGTGATGTCGATTTTGATATTGCTAAAGAAAAAGCATCATTTATCACCCCAGTACCGGGTGGTGTTGGTCCTATGACAGTAGCAAGTTTAATTGAGAATACGTTAATTGCTTGCGAGAAATTTCATAGTTAATTACGAGTAATTCAATTATATATTTAATGACAAAAAGGCCAGCATTTAGCTGGCCTTTTTAATATATAGACAAATATGCCGTTCACTCGAACTAAGCTTTACGCCAAGTTGTTTTCCCAGCGCTGTCTTCTAAAATGATACTAAGTGCTTTTAATTTATCACGTGCATCATCTGCAGATGCCCAATCTTTAGACGCTCGCGCATCATTACGTTGTTTAATTAACGCTTCAATTTCTGCAACTTCATCATTATCTCCGCCACCTTGGAGAAAGCTGGCCGGGTCTAATTGTAATAAACCTAAAAGACTGCCTAAACCTTTTAACAGGGAAGCTAACTCAACGGTATTATCCGCATTATTTTGTTTAGCGACATTGAGCTCTTTAGAAAGCTCAAATAAAACCGCTAATGCCTCCGGCGTATTAAAATCGTCGTCCATCGCTTTACAAAAGCTCAACACATGCGCATTGTTTTTATCTAGTTCAATACCCTCAACAACAGGTACATCTCTTAAAGCCGTATATATACGTTCAACAGACGCACGCGCTTGATCTAGGTTATCAGTAGAATAATTTAGCTGACTGCGATATTGACCTGTGGTTAAGAAGAACCGTGTCGTTTCAGGATCATATTTTGAAAGCACTTCCCTAATCGTGAAAAAATTATTCAACGATTTAGACATTTTTTCTTGATCAACTTGCACCATACCTGTGTGGATCCAATAATTCACATAAGGCGTATCAAGCGCACAACAACTTTGAGCCACTTCATTTTCATGGTGCGGAAATTGTAAATCTGAACCACCACCATGAATGTCAAAATGTTTACCTAACACTTTTGCATTCATTGCAGAGCATTCAATATGCCAACCTGGGCGACCTGCTCCCCAAGGAGAATCCCAACTAGGCTCTTCAGGTTTTGCCGATTTCCACAAAACAAAATCCATAGGATTACGTTTCGTTTCATCAACTTCAACTCGAGATCCAGATTGAAGTTGTTCTAAATTTTGACCACTGAGTTTTCCATAGTCGGCATAACTTGAAACATCAAACAACACATCGCCCTTTTCATTGTTGCCAGCAATATACGCATGTTTTTTAGCGACTAATGTTCCAATCATTTCAATGATTTCTGGCATATGTGTTGTAACACGAGGCTCTAAGTTTGGGCGCGCCATATTTAGTGCATCAAAATCGTCATGCATTG
>JAQWHO010000036.1 GCA_029249355.1 Thalassotalea sp. | reverse complement strand
TATTTATGAACAAGAATAGAAATATAACTAAACAACGCACTTAACCATAAAAACACATATAAATAGCCGGTTAATGGGGTTAGCCAAAACTTTCGTATTGAAATATTATGATAACGCAATACACCATAATCAGTTTCTGGTGCTGCATAGTATGAAATAACCAATGCTACCGTGAATATTAACCAAGCAATAATCGCTGAATAGCGAACAGCTTTAAGCCAAAAATCTTCAGATTTCCTTCTTTCAGATTCTTGTGACGCCATAAAAACACCCTTGTGTTAAAAAAATAGCCAATTTCATCAATATTTATACGGTTTAGTTCAACTTTTACTTGTTAAACCATATAAGCACGGTAACATATCCCTCCTTAAATCGAGAACAAAATTTACTAGTAAAGAGGTTGATAAATGTCAGTTATAGCGATTACTGATGTCTTAGCAGGACAATACCCTGTAAACGAAGAAATAACAGTAAACGGTTGGATCAGAACGCGCCGTGATTCTAAAGCAGGTATTTCATTTTTAGCGATACATGACGGCTCTTGTTTTGATGCCATTCAGGCAATTACGCCAAGTGAATTAGACAATTATCAATCAGAAGTTTTAAAGCTCACTACTGGTGCTGCAGTTAAAGTAACGGGTATTTTGGTTGAATCTCCAGGTCAAGGTCAATCATTTGAAATTCAAGCAACTAAAGTTGAAGTGCATGGTTTAGTTGATGATCCTGATACTTATCCAATGGCTGCAAAACGTCATAGTATAGAATTTTTACGTGAACAAGCGCATCTTCGTGCCCGTACTAATATTGGCGGCGCCGTTACTCGTGTTCGCAATAGCTTAGCGCAAGCGGTTCATCGTTTTTTACACAGCAAAGGCTACTTTTGGATCAGCACACCGTTAATTACGGGTAGTGACTGTGAAGGTGCTGGCGAAATGTTCCGTGTTAGTACTTTAGATATGGAAAACTTACCAAGAACGGACAAAGGCGCTGTTGATTACAACAAAGACTTTTTTGGTAAAGAAACGTTTTTAACCGTTTCAGGTCAATTGAACGTTGAAACTTATGCATGTGCTCTTTCTAAAGTGTACACCTTCGGTCCTACGTTCCGTGCAGAGAATTCAAATACTACGCGTCATTTAGCCGAATTTTGGATGATCGAGCCAGAAATCGCTTTTGCTGATTTATCTGACGCTGCCGATCTTGCCGAAGAAATGTTGAAGTATGTATTTTCAGCCGTACTTGATGAGCGTGCTGACGATATGGCATTTTTCCAACAGCGTGTTGATAAAACGGTTATTGATCGTTTGAACTCAGTCATTAAAAATGACTTTGTTCGTCTTGATTACACCGATGCGATCACTATTTTAGAAAATTGTGATAAGACGTTTGAAAACCCAGTTTCTTGGGGCGTTGATTTAAACTCTGAGCATGAGCGTTATTTAGCTGAAGAACATTTTAATGGTCCAGTTGTTTTACAAAACTACCCTAAAGATATTAAATCGTTTTATATGCGTTTAAATGACGACGGAAAAACAGTTGCCGCTATGGATATTTTAGCACCAGGTATTGGTGAAATTATTGGTGGTAGTCAACGTGAAGAACGCCTTGATGTTTTAGATGCTCGATTAGAAGAAATGAACTTGAATCAAGAAGATTACAGTTGGTATCGCGATTTACGTAGATACGGTACGGTTCCTCATTCAGGTTTTGGTTTAGGTTTTGAGCGTTTAGTGGCTTACGCAACAGGTATGCAAAATGTTCGTGACGTGATCCCATTCCCAAGAACACCAAACAACGCAGCATTTTAGTTCTTACTAATCAAGAATAATAAAAGCCCTTTTGATAAGGGCTTTTTATTGTCAAAAATTCGGTTAAATATTTAAGCTAAATATTCTCGTTATAAATAACTAACCCGATCAACATATAACTTTGTTGGTTTTATCGGTAAAATTTTAGCCTTAGTACCAATATATAAAAAACCAACGATATCTTCATTATTGTCAATAGCTAACGAACTTTTTACCTGTTCATTTAAACTTAAATCGCCCGTACGCCACACCGCACCAAAACCAAGTGCCATACAAGCCATTTGCATTGCATGTACACAACAGCCTGCTGTTATTAGTTGTTCATGTTTAGGCACTTTTTCGTGTTGTTGGTATTTAGTTGAAACGATGATAATTAACGGCGCTCTAAAAGGCATTTTTGCGGTTTTATCTAATTTCGCTTCATCTGCTGTGGTGCTTTTAATAGCTTCGAGAAAAATATCGCTGAGTTTATTCAATCCTTCATTTTCGACCACAGTAAAATGAAAAGGTAATAAAGCGGCATGATCCGGTACTCGCATGCCCGCAGTTAAAATAGTTTCTAAAGTATCTTTTTC
>JAQWHO010000035.1 GCA_029249355.1 Thalassotalea sp. | reverse complement strand
TTGAACGTCCAGCGTTAATTTCTCTTTTACCAACTCATGAAGACAATCAACATGTATTTATGCTTGATTTAGGGGCAAATGTATTTTGTGATTCAACAATTCTCTACCAATTCGGGGTAATGGGTTCTGTTATGGCAGAAGAAGTCGATGGAATCGAGAAACCTCGCGTGGCTTTATTGAATATGGGCGAATAAGATATCAAAGGAAGTGATCACATTAAGATGGCCGCATCCCAACTTACCGAAAATGAATCGATTAATTATGTTGGATTTATTGAAGGTAATGATATTTTTACTAATAAAGCCGATGTAATTGTTTGTGATGGCTTTGTTGGCAATGTCGCTTTAAAAACATGTGAAGGTGTTGCAAGACTTGTTTATGAAAAGCTCAAACATGAACTTTCAAAACACTTTTTTGCTCGTTTTATCGGCAAAATACTCTCATCATCGTTAAAAAAACTCTTCAAACCCTTGAACCCCGACCAGTATAACGGTGCAAGTTTGATAGGATTGCGCGGTATTGTGATTAAGAGCCATGGAAATGCGAGTGTTTTGGCGTTTAAATCAGCTATTCTTGAAGCGATGAAAGAAGTCGAACGTCAAGTGCCAATAAAAATTAAAAATAAATTGGAACTCGGTTTAAAAGAAAAACAATAAGATTAGTAACATGACAGTCTAATTAAATGGTTACTTTGAATCGATAATATTAACTCACATATAATAATCAATTCGTTGTTACTGCTTCTAATTATTCAACCATAGATGTGTTGTTAGGGCAGTTACATTACATGTAAAATAGTTTAGGTATTACAATGCAAAATAATTTAGCTTTTATCTTTCCTGGACAAGGTTCACAAACCGTCGCAATGTTAAGTGACTTTGCTGATCATCCTGTCGTACAGTCTATTTTTTCTGAGGCGTCAAAGTCATTAGGTTATGATCTTTGGCAATTAATCAGTGAAGGCCCTGCTGAAAAGCTTAATCAAACCAACTTTACACAACCTGCATTATTAACGGCAAGTGTTGCTTTATGGCGTTTATGGCATTCAGAAAGTGATATTACGCCTGCCATCATTGCTGGTCATAGTTTAGGTGAGTACTCTGCATTAGTTTGTGCGGGTGTCTTGTCATTAACTGACGGTGTAAAATTAGTCGAAAAACGTGGCGAATTTATGCAAGCTTCAGTACCTGAAGGTATTGGTGCTATGGCGGCGATTATAGGGCTTAGTGACGATAAAATTATTGACGCTTGCCAACAAGCTGCTGAACAACAAGTTGTATCTGCCGTTAATTTTAACTCGCCAGGTCAAGTCGTTATCGCTGGTAATAAAGAAGCGGTAGAGCGTGCTGGTTTATTGTGCAAAGAGGCAGGTGCAAAACGTGTGCTTCCTCTTCCTGTCAGTGTTCCGTCTCATTGTGCGTTAATGAAAGGTGCTGCTGACCAATTAGCTCAAGAATTTAATTCGGTGACCTTTAACCAACCAAGTATTCCGGTCATTAATAATGTTGATGTTGCTATTGAAAGCGACGTTGATGCGATCAAACAAGCATTAGTCAAACAACTATATAGTCCAGTTAGGTGGACTGAAACAGTTGAAATGCTTGCAAGTAAAGGCATTGATACGGCAATAGAAGCAGGGCCGGGTAAAGTATTACAAGGTTTAATTAAACGTATAAACAAATCAATTACCTGCATTTCAGTCAATGATAATGATTCATTATCAAAAGCAAAAGAATTAATTAAATAGGAAAAACTATGTTTTCATTAGAAGGTAAAGTTGCTTTAGTAACAGGCGCTAGCCGAGGCATTGGTAAAGCCATTGCTACTCAGCTTCAAACGTTAGGTGCAACAGTTATTGGTACGGCTACTTCAGAGCACGGCGCTGAAAAAATCAGTGATTACTTAGGCGCTGGACAAGGTCTCGTATTAAACGTTACAAATGATGAATCAATTGCGTCATTATTTGAAACAATTAAAGATAAGTTTGGCGGTGTTGACGTATTAGTAAATAACGCTGGTATAACGCGTGATAATTTATTTATGCGTATGAAAGATGAAGAGTGGGATGATATTATTAACACTAACTTGTCTTCAGTGTTTAAAATCAGTAAAGCGGTTATTCGTACTATGATGAAAAAGCGCA
>JAQWHO010000034.1 GCA_029249355.1 Thalassotalea sp. | reverse complement strand
GCATGATGTTGAAATAACATGGGATTCATCAAGTACCACTGAAGTGACTACTCTAACATTATCTATTGATGGTGTTATGTATGGTCCATTCCTTTCAGCGACCACTGAAGGTCCAGATTTAACTTCTGATGGCGTATCAACGGTAATCTTTAAAATTGGTGACAATAGTGGCGTAACTGAAGCTGCATTTTTAGTTGATGATTTTAAACTTTATTCTGATATGGAGGGTACAACTGAAGTATTTTCAGATGATTTTGAAAGTTACACTGTAGGTGATTCTTTAGATACTGATAATTCAGCTTCACCGTACAATTCAAGCACTGCTGAAGCGGTTGTTGCCGACAGACTATAATTAGGCAGCTATTGAAAAGTTAAGTTGAGCTAACTTGTTATTACAATCGGACTAACTCAACTTATTAAAATAGCGCTATTTTTAGCGCTATTTTTTTATTATGAAAATATCAAAGGTAAAAAATAATGTTACTTGCAGTTAAAAAATTAATGAGCTTAGCGATAATTATTTCAGTTGTAGGACAAATTCGAGCTGAGGAAGTTAGAAATTCTCGTAATGAAGTGATCAAACTTGATCCTACGTTAACACCTGCTAAAAACTTTGATTTATCTGATTGGAGTATTAGCTTACCCGTTGATACCAATAAAGATGACATAGCTGATAATATTCCTGAGAATTATTTATCAAAGGGCTTAACTATCGCTCCTATTTTTTATACGGCAAAAGATGGCGGAATGGTTTTTACTGCACCTATTGATGGACCTAAAACTTCTAAAAATACTAAATACACTCGTACTGAATTACGTGAAATGTTAAGGGGCGGTAACCTTAGGGTAAATGTTAGAGGGATCACAAAAAATAACTGGGTGTTTAGTACGGTCAAAAGATCAGTGAGAAAAAAGTCAGGTGGTGTAGACGGTACACTTGATGCAACGCTTGCGGTAAATCATGTCACTAAAACGGGTGATGATAAGCAAGTAGGCCGGGTGATTGTTGGGCAAATACATGCCAAAGATGATGAGCCCGTACGTTTATATTATAGTAAATTACCGAACAATGAGCATGGTGCTATTTATATGGCTCATGAACCTTTAACAGGTGATGAGCAGTGGTATGACTTAATTGGCTCGCGCGCCAATAATGCAAAAGATGATGCGGATGGTATTTTATTGGACGAAGTGTTTAGTTATCGTATCAACGTTGTAGGTGATTTACTGACGGTAACGATTATGCGTGCCGGTAAAGCCGATGTTGTTCAAGAAGTGGATATGAGTGAAAGTGGTTATAACAAAAGTGATCAATATATGTACTTTAAAGCAGGTGTTTATAATCAAAATAATACCGGTGACAAATCAGATTATGTTCAAGCAACTTTTTACCAGCTGGAAAACAGCCATAAAAAACGTTAATTAATTCTAACGTTATAAATATATTTTTTTAACCGTCATTTATTTCCGCTGTAAACAACTTGGTTGTGTGAGCCATTAAAAATAAAATGGTTTCATGGAAGTAGAGCAGTCTTAATTTACTCACAATAGTTTTATTGTACTTTTTTACGCTGGAGGCCTAGGTGCTTTTACGATTTCATATTATCTCAATTATCTCAATTATCTTACTCTTTTTATTACAAGGCTGTGGCTCTTCATCAACTCCCGAAGTTGCTGTTAAGGAACCAATTCAAGAACAACCTTCTACACCAGATACACCTGAAGAAGTGGTGATAGAAAATATTAGCTGCCCAAATTTAAATAAATTGGACTTTAATCAAGCCTCTGTTCAATCTCAAATGTTAGGCTTTGAAGCTAGCCAGAGTATTGATGGCTCATTTATCGCGAGTTCTCGTTGGTCTACTTCAAACAATCAGCATGACTTAATATTAACGCTTGATGAAGTTTCATTGGTTAAAGGGCTTGCCATTACTTGGTTAAATACCGATGAAAGAAGCTACAGTTTTGATATTGAAACCTCGCAAGATAAAGAAGAGTGGGTACCAGTATTATCATCAGCAATTAGTAACCCTTTAACCACTCGTGGTGAGTATGTTGAGGTAACGGAAAGTTCAGCCCGCTATATCAAAATTGTCGCAAATGGTAGTGATAAAAATGATGGAAATCATATCGTTGAAGTTGAAGGTTTTGGCTGTCGAGATGATCTTACCTCATCAATTCAATTAAACGATTGGTATTTGAGTATTCCCGTTGATGAAAGTACCAATTCAAAAGCTAAAAGTATTTCTGAAGCAACACTCAACGATAACTATTTCAACGCTGAATTCTTCTTTTTAGATAAGGAAGGAGGCATGGTATTTAGAGCGCCTATCGAAGGGGCTAAAACCTCGACCAATACCAAATATACACGAACAGAATTAAGGGAAATGTTAAGACGTGGCAACACGAGTATCAGCACGCAAGGGGTAAATAAAAATAATTGGGTTTTCTCAAGTGCTCCTTCAAATGATCAAACCGCAGCTGGCGGAGTAGATGGAGTGCTGAATGCTGAATTAGCGGTGAATTATGTCACTGAAACCGGCGACAGCGCTCAAGTAGGTCGTGTTATTATTGGACAAATCCACGCGAATGATGATGAGCCGATAAGGGTTTATTATCGTAAATTACCTAACAATGAAAAAGGTGCTATTTACTTAGCGCATGAAATTGAAGGTGGCGATGATATTTACTATGAGTTAATTGGAACACGTTCGAAAAGTGCAGAAAATCCTGACAATGGCATAAAACTTAATGAGCGTTTTGGTTATCAAATTTCTGTTGATGGCAACCTTTTAACTTTTACACTGACTCGTGCGGGTCAAGACGATCTAATTGAAGTGATTGATATGAATAACAGTGGCTACGATCTTGGTGGCCAATATATGTATTTTAAAGCGGGTGTATATAATCAAAATAATAGTGGCGATCCTAAAGACTACGTTCAAGCAACTTTTTATCGTATCGAAAACACCCATACAGGTTATGACGGTTAATTGTATTATTAGTTTCAGTAGCGATAGCACATAAAATAGCCGAACAACGCTGATTCATTAAATAAGCGTTGTCGGCGAATAATACTGTGTTAGAATAACAGCACATCTAGGTTGCATTTGGACCTGCACTGACATGTATATTATTTTTATATATGACATGTGCTCCGTTGCAACGGGCTTGATCTAGGATTCGACAGGATTCACGAAGCTTGAGGTGCATGCCCAGGGGCGGTTGGCCTGGTAAAAAGCCGCAAAACTATAATTGCAAACGACGAAACGTTCGCACTAGCCGCTTAAGGCTAGCCATCGCCTCATAAACTTTCCTGTTGTTTCGAGGATCGATGGTCACCCCAAATAGGATAGCGAGGGAAGCACGCTTAAGTCTGAACCGCGAAATAGTATTAAGCTCACCATGACGAAGCCTGTCGGTTGGCGTCTAATTGGTTAAATAAATAATCGACTAAGCATGTAGTACCGAAGGTCTAGGCTTTCTGGACGGGGGTTCGATTCCCCCCAGGTCCAAATGCAACTTAGAGTACCTTTCAAAAAATTAGTTATTCGCTAATCCGTTATTATTTCAACAATTATAACGTTGAAGTTATTTCTTTAATAAAAGTCACTCAGAAAAATTAACCGTCAAACTCAAGTTCAACGGTTATCAGTCTTTAAGCTAATTTCTCTTTAAAAAATGACGTTGTACGTTGCCATGCTAATTCAGCATTTTCTTTATCAAATCGTGCGGTAGAGTCGTTATGGAAGCCATGTTTAGCGTTTTTATACATGAACATTTGGTAATCGACGTTTTGCGCTTTCAAGTCTTGTTCATATTCTGGCCAAGATTTATTCACTCGCTCGTCAAGCTCGCCAAGTTGAACCATCATTGCCGATTTTATATTTCCTCTGAGTTCTTTTTTAGCAGGCGTACCATAAAACGGTACGCCTGCAGATAATAGCTTACTGTCTACTGCAGCTAAATAGTTGACAATATAACCGCCAAAACAAAAACCCACCGCGCCCAGTTTACCGTTACTGTCTGGTTGCGATTTTAAAAAGTTAGCAGCGGCAACAAAGTCATGTTGAATCTTAGCTCTGTCTAATTTTTTTTGCATTGCTCTACCTTCATCATCATTTCCAGGATAACCACCAACAGGAAATAATGCGTCAGGCGCAAAGGCAATGAAACCTTCTTTCGCAAGTCGTCTTGCAACGTCTTTAACGTATGGGTTTAAGCCTCTATTTTCATGAATAACTAAAACGACAGGGTATGAATCTTTTTTTGTCGTTGGCTTTACTAAATATCCTCTGCCTGTACCGTGACCTTCTGGCGAGTCGAACTCCTGATAAGTGGCAATAATGTCATCATCATTAAAAGAAACTTGCTCAGCTAAAGCATAATTTGGTAGTAATGCAGACGTTAATGCTGACATTGAGTACCCTATGGCAACTAATGTGCCTAACTTTTTCATGAAGGCTCGTCGATCCATTCCGCCATGGGCATAATCGTCGTACCAGTCAAATGCTTCTTGAGGTATTTGAGTAGATTGTTCTTTCATAATAGTTCCAAATGGTTATTATTTTTAATTAAGAGTAGTAACTCCTCGCCATAATAAAAGTAGCATTATTTTTACTCTTGAGCCATAAGACATAATTGAAAGGATAATTGATTTTTTGTTCAATTATTTAGTTAAGTAATAAACAGTTAAATCATTTAAAAAATAAGCTATATCAAAAGAAATTATTAATAGGAAGTACTTCAAATAAATATAAAAATCGCTGTAAATGAGGTGCGTTTTCTTCAGAATGGTAGGGCAGTTGATGATGTTGCTAAAGTAATAAAAGAAATAAATCAGGGTAAATGTAAGTTCGAGATTTAGGTATTTCTGAAAGCTTGTACAATTTTTATAAAGCATATGCATGCTATAAAAATTGTACAACAATTAAATAGACAAGTTAGTGATGATTGAAAGGTGTTAACGATCTAAATTTTTATTTTTCATTAATCGGCCTTTATCAACAGCCCATTCACGGTCTTTAATATCAGAGCGTTTATCGTGATCTTTTTTACCCTTACCTAAGTAAAATTCTAGTTTTACCCAACACGCTTTCCAGTACATCGCGGTAGCAATTAATGAATAGCCATCACGCTCTACAGCACCAATAACTTTATCTAATTCTCTACGATTCAATAATAGTTTACGGTCACGGTTAGCATCGCATACTACATGGCTTGAAGCAGCATTAAGCGGCATAATTTCAGCGCCAAGCAAATATGCTTCACGATTTTTTATATGCACATAACAATCGGAAATATTAACTTTTCCGCTACGTATACTCTTTATTTCCCAACCTTGCAGACTCATCCCACCTTCAAACTTATCAGTAAGAGTATAGTTATGGCGTGCTTTTTTGTTGAGAGCAATGGTATTGCTATTTGATTTTTTTGATTTCTGTTTTGACATTGTTTTTCCATCGTTAACGGCGTCATTATACGGAGAATTATGGCTAATTAAATGACTATTTTAGATTTTTCTGAACTTGATATAGGTTAATGTCTTTTTTTATTAGCTTTGTTATGATTATGCTTTAATTTTAGGGGGTTAAATGCCGTCAATTAGTCGTAGTGCTCTAGTCATGTTCAGTGTTGAAGAAATGTATCAATTAATAAATGACATAGTGGCTTATCCTCAATTTATTCCTGATTGTGGAGACAGTAAAATAATTTCACAAGACCAGCATGAAATGATCGCTGGTTTGTTAGTGTCTAAAGGTGGTTTGAAAAAATGGTTTACCACTAAAAATACTTTACTCTCAAACAGCGAAATTAAAATGACCTTAGTCGATGGCCCATTTAAAAATCTTACTGGTAGCTGGGAACTTACCCCTTTGTCAGAAGAGGCATGTAAGATAAGTTTACACTTAGATTATGAATTTTCGAGTAAGGTATTTGATTTAGCGTTTGGACGAGTATTTAATAGCTTAGCAAATAATATGGTACAAGCCTTTACACAACGCGCTAAAGACGTTTATGGAGCAAAAGTTGACTAGCTTAAATATGAACAGCTCTCAAGCTGATGAAAAATCAACATTTATAAAAATTGAAGTCGTTTATGGTACGCCAACTGAACAAGAGTTATTAATGCTAGATGTTGAAGAAGGTGTCACCATTGAACAAGCTATTGCTTTGTCAGGCATTTTGTTGAGTTTTACCGAAATTGATTTAAAGGTTAACAAAGTCGGTATTTGGAATAGAACAGCTAAATTAACTGATATTGTAAAAGATCTCGATCGTATAGAAATTTACCGACCACTCATTGCCGATCCTAAAGAAGTGAGAAAACGTCGAGCAGAGAAAGCTAAAGAAGAAGGTCGAGCAGATAAAATTACTGGCGGTCGTGTTGATCCTCGCAGATCAAAATCTGATTAATTTCACTAAACCCTATATTTAAGTCATGAAAAAAGCAGTCATTTGACTGCTTTTTTAATGGTAGAGCATAATGATTAGTGCATTACTTTTAAGTCGATTCTACTTAGTTAACCATCGGAGTGTGGTAGCTTTCAGGTAATTCAAAGTCACCTTCGGCTGAAACTAACTTATTCTCTTCAAATTTTACGGTAAACTGTTTTTTAGCATTTAACTTTTCACTTCTACCTGATTTAAAACGGTAGACGTAATGCCATGTGTCTTTATTAAATGCATCTAAAACTACTGGGCTACCTAGAACAAATTTAACTTGCTCTTTCGTCATACCAACTTGTAATTTGTCGATGTCTTTTTGCTCTAAATAGTTACCTTGTGGAATATCAATCCTAAATACCCAGCTTGAACATGCAGAAATTGATAAAACTAAACTTAAAGCTAAAACTCGAAACAACATGATATTGTATTTATCCTATAAACAGTGAACGGGGATAATAACTAAGCCTGCCATCAGATACAAAAGATTTTTAGTTTATTTCACTATCTGTCTAACTAGCTAGTAATTCTTGGGCATTTGCTATGCTGTTATCTGTAATTTTATTCCCAGCTAACAAGCGAGCAATTTCTTGGACTCTCCCATCGCTACTTAGTTCCGTGACTTTAGTTTCGGTATGTTCACCATCGGTTAGTTTAGTGACAAATAATTGTTGATGCCCTTTACACGCAACTTGCGGTAAGTGAGTGACACAAATAACTTGTGTGTTTTTAGCTAACTGTTGCAACTTAGTACCAACCATTGCAGCGGTTGGTCCACTGATACCAACATCTACTTCATCAAATATTAATGTAGGCGTTATTATTTTATCTGCAAGAATTACTTGCATAGCTAAACTAATACGTGAAAGTTCACCGCCTGAAGCGACCTTATTCATCGCGGCTAACTGTTGACCAGGGTTTAAACTGATCAGAAAACTAATGTCATCTAAGCCATGCGAAGTAAGTTTAATATTTTCATTCGTAGTTACTTCATTTGCAATTACGCTGACTTTAAATTGACCGTGTTCCATATTGAGTTCATGCATGCTTTCACTGATTTTTAAACTTAGCGTTTTTGCTGCAGCAATTCTAGATTGGGTGAGTTCTTTCGCACATGATAAATAGTTAGCTTCAGCGGTTTCAATTTCTTGGTAGATCACATCTAAACGAGATTCATCACCCGAAATTAGTGCTAATTCTTGTGTTAATTTTTGATGAAATTGAGTCAGGTTTTCCGGCGATATTTGATGTTTTTTTGCAAGCTGAACGGCGGTAGAAAAACGCTCTTCAATTATTTGATATGTTTGCGGGTCTAGCTCTAATCGTTCGTAATAATTTCTTAATTCGTCATTGGCATCTTCAAGTTGCAATAAACTTTCATTCAGTTGGTTTGATAGTTGACCGATATTTGGATCTAAAGCAGCGAGCGTGTTAATTTTTTCGCAGGTACTTCTCAAGCTATCAGTAATATTAAACTGTTCATTTTCGGATAAGTTTTGTAGAGCTTGTAAAGAGATATCAAGCAGTTGCTGGCTATTACTATGACGCTTATAATCATTGTCTAATTGTTCAAACTCACCTTCTGCTAGCGCAAATTCGTCGAGCTCATTGACTTGATATTGTAATAATTGTCGTTGCGCGTTTCTTTGTGATTGGCTCTCTTGGAGCTTATTGCTTTCATGGTTTAAAGATTGCCATTGCTTAAAATGAAACTGTAGCGTATCGAGTAAGCTTTTATGCTCAGCATAGTTATCGAGTATTTGTCGTTGTTCAGAGGCTTTTACAATGAGTTGATGCTCATGTTGCCCATGAATATTGATCAGTTGTTGTCCTATTTCTTTTAATTGCACTAAAGGAACTTGGCTACCATTAATGAATGCTTTAGACCTTCCTTCGGCTGAAATTAATCGTCTTAAAATGCATTCGTTCTCTTCAAATGAAATTTCATTTTTTTCTAACCATTGCATCGCCATTGAGTTTTTACTTATATCGAAGGTTGCTGATAATTCAGCTTTTTTACAGTTAGGACGAACAACATTTGTGACAGCGCGATCACCTAAACATAGTCCTAGTGCGTCAATAGCTATGGACTTTCCTGCACCTGTTTCACCGGTAATTGTTGTCATACCGCTTCGCCAATCAATGTCTAACGAACGAACGATGGCAAAATTTTGAATGTTTAGGTGTAGTAACATAATGAACTCAATATACTGTATAAATACTTAGGTGTTAATTTATACAGTAATTGGCATGCATTCAATCTTTTTTTATAAATATATTTTAATATATTGATTTTTAATGAAAGAAATTCATTTAGGAAAAGTAAACAATAAATAAACTACTAATACAGTTTATTACCCCAACTTAGTTTATTTCTTAAAACGTTAAAGTAGTTATGATCAAGCGGGTGCACTAAACGAAGGGTGTTTTCACTTTTTTTAATGATAACTTCATCGCCCGGCATCACGGCTAAAATAACATGGCCATCACAGCTAACCTGTAAATTTTCATAATTTTCATTAGCGAGTACAAGTTTGATTTCACTATTACCATCAACAACGATAGGGCGGCTCGTTAAAGTGTGTGGGAACATAGGCACGAGTGATAATGCATTTAAATTAGGGGTTAAAATAGGGCCACCAGCAGACATCGAATAAGCAGTTGAACCTGTGGGAGTCGATACAATTAAGCCATCTGAACGTTGGCTAAACATAAAACTGCCATCTATATAAACTTCAAATTCAATCATACTAGCAACTTTACCAGCATGGAGTACGGCTTCGTTAACCGCGCTATTCGAACTTTTTAATTTTCCATGGCGATAAACTTCGGCTTCAATAATAAATCGTTGTTCAGAGCGTGATTCACCGGCTAAAATTTTCGATAAGGGCTCATTAATATCATTGGGTGCTAAATCAGTTAAAAACCCTAAATTTCCACGGTTAACGCCTATTACACCTATATTATAACAAGATAAAACTCTTGCCGCGCCTAACATATAGCCGTCACCGCCTACAACAATAGCAAGATCAGCTTGTTCACCAATTTCAGTGACTGAGTTAATATTAACATTGTCGATATCGAGAGAGCTAGCCACTGAGCTTTCTACAAGAACTTGGTAGCCTTGTTGAGAAAGAAATTGATATAAAGCATTAATCGTTGCTTTAGCACCTTTGTGATTAGGTTTACCAATTAAACCGATTGTTTTATATAATTTACTCATATTCGATATATTTATGGAATTTTCACTGTTAACAGCAGTTTGGCTGTATTTTTTAAGCTTGTAAAGTTCACTTTTTTATAAATGTTTAACAATTGTTCTTGAATCATTCAAACAAGCCCCCATAATTAGCAGCATTGTTTTTATTATTAGTCGTCATTTTTACGATTTATCTTGGAGTTTTTCATGACTAACGAGTCTACAGAGAATAAGAGTGCTGAAGAAATAGCAGCAGATGATTTAGCCGCACAAATTATTGGTGAAGCAGAAGAGCAAGTTGAAGTTCAATTTGATGCTGCTGCCGGTAATATTAGCCCAGAGCAAGAAAGAATTAACGAACTAGAGCTTTCTTTATCGGTCGCTCAATCAACGGTAGCTGATCAAAAAGACTCTGTTATTCGTGCCAAAGCTGAGGTTGATAACGTTCGTCGTCGAAGTGCACAAGACGTCGAAAAAGCCCGTAAATTTGCGTTAGAAAAGTTTTCTGCTGAAATGTTAACGGTTGTTGATAATTTAGAGCGCGGTTTAGCCACTATTGACGCGGAAGCTGAAGAGCAAAAAACAATTTTTGAAGGTGTTAATTTAACGCTTCAAGGTTTGTTATCTGGTTTAGAAAAATTTGGCGTAAAAGCCGTTGACCCACAAGATCAACCTTTTAACCCTGAACTTCATCAAGCGATGTCGATGCAAGAAGTTGAAGGTGTTGCGCCAAATACAGTTATTGCTGTGATGCAAAAAGGCTATGAGTTGAATGGTCGTTTAATTCGACCTGCAATGGTGATGGTGTCAAAAGCAGCACCTTCTGTAGATACGTCAGCATAAACCTATTGTATAAGACATAAAAACCAGACCTAGCGTCTGGTTTTTTTATGACGTAAATTTAAATTTCACAATAAAAATGACAATAAATTATTTATTTCACCTGCTTAAGTTATAACTTCCTCTGCTTTACTAATAGATTTTATTAAATATGTCGTTTTTTTTATTTTTTTTAACTTTTTTTCGGTAAAAAGAGTTGAAAACAATTTTCTCGCCCCCAATTTAGTTCTCAACAACAAATTTATTTAATTTTAGTATTCGGAGATCCTCAAGATGGGCAAAATTATTGGTATTGACCTAGGGACAACAAACTCTTGTGTTGCTGTACTCGATGGTGACAAAGTACGTGTTATTGAAAATGCAGAAGGCGATCGTACAACTCCTTCTATTATCGCTTATACAGAAGATGGCGAAACGTTAGTTGGACAACCAGCAAAACGTCAATCAGTAACCAATCCTAAAAATACATTATTTGCAATTAAGCGTTTAATCGGTCGTCGTTTTGATGACGAAGAAGTTCAACGTGACATTAAAATTATGCCTTTTGGTATTGTTAAAGCTGACAATGGTGATGCTTGGGTAACAGCACGCGATAAAAACGTTGCTCCACCACAAGTGTCTGCAGAAGTTTTAGCAAAAATGAAAAAAACGGCTGAAGATTATTTAGGTGAAACAGTAACTGAAGCAGTTATTACTGTTCCTGCTTACTTTAACGACTCACAACGTCAAGCAACTAAAGATGCTGGTCGTATTGCTGGTCTTGATGTTAAACGTATCATCAACGAACCAACTGCTGCTGCACTTGCTTACGGCATGGACAAAAAGCAAGGTGATAAAGTTGTTGCAGTATACGATTTAGGTGGCGGTACTTTTGATATTTCAATCATCGAGATTGATGAAGTTGAAGGCGAGCACACATTTGAAGTATTAGCTACTAATGGTGATACACATTTAGGTGGTGAAGATTTTGATAACCGCTTAATTAATTACCTTGTTGCAGAATTCAAAAAAGACCAAGGCATGGATTTAACAACGGATCCATTAGCAATGCAACGTTTGAAAGAAGCTGCTGAAAAAGCAAAATGTGAGCTTTCTTCAGCACAACAAACTGATGTTAACTTACCTTACATCACTGCAGATGCTTCTGGTCCTAAGCACATGAACATCAAAGTGACGCGTGCTAAGTTAGAATCACTTGTTGAAGATATGGTTAAAGCTACACTTGAGCCGCTTAAGCAAGCACTTAAAGATGCAGACTTATCAGTTAGCGATGTTAATGACGTTATATTGGTTGGTGGTCAAACACGTATGCCAATGGTACAAAAAGCGGTTACTGAGTTTTTCGGTAAAGAGCCACGTAAGGATGTTAACCCTGATGAAGCAGTAGCTTCTGGTGCAGCGATTCA
>JAQWHO010000033.1 GCA_029249355.1 Thalassotalea sp. | reverse complement strand
ATAAACAACTCCCTGTAAGCAGAGTGTTTAATAACAATGGCGGCAACGAAAAGTTATAAATGCCATGGGCTTCGTTGGCATTAACAAAATAGGTGAGGTTCTGTGTATTCGGAATATTAGTTTCGGTAATAATAATAGCTTGTGGTTCTGCTGATTCAATTAAGCTGCGTAATAACCTGACAACTTCATGAGTTTGCTGAAGGTTTATGCATGAAGTTCCGGTAACTTTCCATAAAAAAGCAATGGCATCAAACCTAAAGATTTTAACGCCCATATCTAAATACTGTCTGATAATAGTGATAAATGCGATTAATACGTTTGGATTGCGAAAATCAAAATCGACCTGATCATGACTAAATGTACACCAAACAAATTGCTTACCGTTGCCAGTTTCAACTTCTTTCAACAGAGGCGATGTGCGAGGTCGAACAACGCTAGAAATGTCATCGTCAGGTAAAGCAGTGAAGAAAAAGTCACTGCCAAGTCCTTCACCTTTTACAAAGTTATCAAACCATGCGCTTCGGCTTGAACAATGGTTGATCACTAGATCTGACATCAGGTGATAATCGTTACTTATCGCTTGAATATCTTGCCAAGAACCCAATGATTCGTTAACGGATGAGTAATCAATCACAGAAAAGCCGTCATCAGAACTATAAGGAAAAAACGGCAAAATGTGCACGCTATTAATGGCATCGCCAATGGTGTTATCTAAAAAATGCTTTAATGTCTTTAATGGCGGTTTATCACTTTCAATAACACTATCGCCATAAGTGATTAAAATAACATCTTTTTCCGACCAATGATTAGTAAACGGCTCAGCAATAGTAAAATCACTACTAAGTCGCATAATAGCAATTAATGATTGTGCAATTTCATCATAAGACTGCTCAAGTGAACAGTCTTTATAGATAAAACTAAGCTGCTGAATTAACTTTTGTTCAAGTGAATTAACTGGCTCTTGCATCATTAACGTTTTCCTTATTTTTATTTTATTATTTAGTCATTAACAGTGTTCATAATATTGGTTTTGTATAATTAAGTAATCGTTAAGTTTATAATTGTGAAAACTCTTGATTGTCTAATTCAACCGCTTCTTTTAATTGCGATAAGATGTCAGGTATAGCACTTACTACACGGTTCCAAGAGGGTATAAAAGGCGTTTCCATCGGTTGATCTAAAAAGGTATTACCAGCGGTAAGAATGTTTTGAGCAAACATTTCTACGGCTTTTTCTTCACTATGAATATCAAGCTTCAAACCATTCATCATCGCATCATTACGGTAAGTTTCTACATAATCTAACGCGATTCGATAATACGTTGCTTTTAAGGTTCTAAATTTCTCAGGCGTAAAAGTTTCACCTTGTGTAGCAAGTTTACGAATAAACGCTTTACTGATATCAATCGACATTTTTGATAAACCACCGGCGGTATTATCTAATGATAAGTCTTGATGCTTATGATCATAGGTAGCTGCAATGTCTACTTGGCATACTCTATTGGGTGCATAATTTCGGTACATTTCAGATAATACGCCAATTTCAAGCCCCCAATCGCTTGGGATCCTGATATCACTCAATACATCTCGGCGAAATGAAAACTCACCGGCAAGTGGATATAAAAAACTGTCCATAAATTCAAGGTAATCACAATGGCCAACGGTTTTCTTTAAGGCTTTAATTAATGGTGTGACGAGTAATCTTGAAACTCGGCCATTAATTTTCCCGCCAGCAACACGCGCGTAAAACCCTTTCGAGAACTCATAGTTGAACATTGGGTTGGCAACAGGGTAAAGCAGTCTATCAAGCAGTTCGCGCTCATACGTTAAAATATCACAATCATGTAAGGCAATAGATTCAGCTTTTCCTGACGCAAGAATATAGCCCATGCAATACCAAACATTTCGACCTTTTCCGAGTTCTTTAGGGGCTAAACCTAACACTTGTAGTTTTTTGTCTATGGCTTGTAATCTAGGGCCATCGTTCCATAAAACTCTGTGATGTTGCGGCAGTTGCCCGAAAAAAGATAACGCATGTTTATATTGTTCAAGGTCGGCTCGATCTAAACCAATAACAATTTCAGATAAATACTTTACGTCTTTAATTTTATTGATGATGTCAGGTAAGGCTTTACCTTCTAATTCTGAAAATAAGGAAGGTAAAATAAGCCCTAATGATCGGGTTTTTGAAAACGTTAATAATTCATCGGCCATATCTGCAGGATCGCGCTGCGCCAAGTTATGCAATGTAGTTACTGTGCCGTTTTGATAGAAATCAGCCATGATTTACCCCTTATTGGGTTGTTGTGAAGATGTTTGTTCAAATAAAAGTGCATTTAATGCTTCCGCCCAACCAGCAGGGCCATAGTCTTTAGTTTGAATGGTCTGCCGGTTTTGTCTGTATAGCGTTGGAAAGTCATGAACGGGTGAGCGAATTTGCACGGCAATTTCTGCAGCTTCAAGCATCGCGATATCATTTTCTCCATCCCCTAAAGCAATCGTCTGAATAGTTTCAGTGTCATAAAGTTCTCTATAGCGTTCGGTCAACCAAATCAGCGCTTGGCCTTTGTCACAATGCCCACTCAAGTGAATAAATCGTCCGCCTTGTACAACGTTTGCGCCGTAATCGATTAAACGTTCAATAAATAAATTTTTGGTGTATTCGTCACCTAACCAGTGAATAGGCTCGCCATATTGACGTTGTTTTGCTTGTGCTGCTTTTTCAAGTGAAAGTCCTGTTATTTCACTTAATTTTTCTGCCGTCATTGACGAAAAACCTTGGTATAAGCCTTTAAAATCTTTACCCACAGAGTTGAGTAAATCTAACCAAAACTCTCTTGATGAGGCGAAAGATTTTACCCAGTAACTATCAACTTCGGTGGTGTCTGCCGGTTGTTGTTTAAATGTGCTTTTTGGAATGAAAATAGCCGCACCATTTTCAACTATAAATGGAGTATCTAACGCTAATTCTGATTGAATATTGGCTAACTCCGCTCTTGTTTTGCTGGTATTTAAAATGATCGGTATACCTGCATTTTTGAGCTTAGCGATAGTGTCGTAAGCATCACTGGCTTGATAGGTGAAATGGTCGAGTAGTGTGCCATCCAAATCACTGAAAATAAGAGTTTTATCCGTGCGCATTTTTACCCCTTAAGACTCAATTGACGAATATGTCGATTGTTCTCTAAGTAGAAAATAGCATCAGCAGACTTGGAAATGGTATTACAAGCTTGCACACTAAGTCTTTGAAAATATTGAGTGAAATTTAATACTTCTTCAGGAGACATGATTTTTGAATTGGCTAAATTCTCATTTCTTACTTTTAATTTTTCTTCTTGCTCTAAGCGCCATTTATAAACGCAATCAAAAGAAGGCGCTTGCAAAGATAGCCAAAAATTCATTTTTTCATATAAGGGTTCGTATGTATTTTTTAGCTGTTGATTAACATAGTTTCGCCATTTACCTTCTTTGTCATGTTGAAGCTCAAGTTCATTAATCGGAGATTTTAATTGTTCATCAGTTTGAGACTTAACACCCCAACACCAACCTTCTAGTAAAATAATATCTACTGGTTTTTCAACCTTCAGCCATTTTTCTTCAGAATAAGGCTCGTCCGTTGCTTTATTGAATCTTGGGATACTAAACCCTATTTTTTGCTCGGCTAACTGAGTAATTATTTGATCAAGAGCGCTAATATCATGTGTGCCAGGTACACCACGAGTCGCTAATAGTGGGTGAACACTTTCAGCAAGTTGTTGGCGTTTTTCACTTGTTAGGTAGAAGTCATCTAACGACATGACGATGACATTGAGTTGATATGCTGTCGTTAAATATTCTGCAATATAGTCTGTGAAAGTTGATTTTCCGCTACCTTGACAGCCATTAATGCCAACAAAGTACACGCCATTATTTTTTTTGAATTGGCTAAATATTCGATCAGCAAGCGGTTGATAATACTCTTCTACCGTTTGCTCGAATTCTTCTGGTAAATTGTGTTGTTTAATAAAAGTTGAGAGCATAATTTCCACGATCAGTAAATACGATTTGATTTAATGGTTTCAACTATTGTGCCATTTTACATTTACATCTTTTAATTGTTCTACAGTGTTGTATTTATTAGAAAATTATCTCTTAGTGTAAAGAAATATTACTATTAACGTTTCGTTTTATCTTGCACGGCATTATTGGGTTTGCCCTGTTTTGGTGCGACAATTGCTGTGAGTATATAATCGGAAGAATGGAAGTTATACTGAATTATTCGCCTTTTACCTGCAGCGATTTTCGAACTGTTTTCGATCTATAAGGGCAGATAAAGTATTGCTCAATCAGTATTGCGAAATGATTTTATTGGTAAGTTGTCATGACCAATAGTGACTAGGCTTGGTCATGACAATTGACTTGGTCGTTTAGCTTTATATTTTAGTTTTCTAGTTTAGCCTTAAATTTTAGTTATGTTGGATATTGATCAAATTTGTCAGCCGCTTGTCCTTTTTCAAACCACACTGGTTTTTCTTCGCAAAAAATATTCGCTTGCGGAGTAATTTTTGGATCGCCTTCAAGATAACCTGCAGGGATGACTAATGCACTGCCATCTCGACTTAAATAAGGCACTTGTGAACCACATTCGCTGCAGAAACAATTACTAAAACGTACTGCATTGGGTAAGTCGAAACGTTTTATTAATGCATGACCTGAATGCCATTCAATACTCTCAGGAGAGGTAAATATGAGTGAAGCAAAGGCTGAGCCTGTTTTCTTTTGACAACGATCACAATAACACTGATAGAACTTTTGGAAAGGCCCTTGTACGGTACTTTTAACTTGTCCACATAAACAACTGCCGGTTACTTTATTGTCCATTGTTTTACCTTATTAATAATTTCAATGATGATATTAATGTATGAATATTCTATATAAATAGATTTCATATTCTTCGTCAATATATTTAAGTGATAATATTTCTACTATTTAAAAATAGCATGTTTCTTAAGAAATAATTGTTCTAAGTCAACGCCTACTGATTTTCATCAGTAGAAAGAAAAATAAATATCGGTATGATATTTAGCAATATTTATTAACGTAATGTTTATGATTTTATTTAACTTTAAATCGATGGCGGTTATCCAACGGCTATTTCTGCTCCGCACTGCTGCTATCGTGATCCAGCTTGCTACTGTGTTAATTGTTTACTACGTGATGTCGTTACAAATATCACTGATGCCATTATTGATTGTAATCGGTGTTGAAAGTCTATTTCATTTTTTGAGTGTTTATATTTTTAAAAATCGACAGGCTGGTAATGCGGCGATTGTTTTTCAGTTATTAGCTGATATCGTTTTTTTAAGTGTTTTATTATCATTAAGTGGTGGGGCAACGAATGCATTTGTGTCTTTATTGTTGTTGCCAATTATTATTGCTGCGGTGAGTTTACCGTCACGTTACTTATCTATCATCTCACTTTCAGCAATCAGTTCTTACAGCATTTTATTGTTCAGAATGCCTGAACATACTATGCATCATATGGACATGAGTAATCACTTTTTTGCCATGTGGGCTAATTTTTTATTATCGGTTGTTGTTGTGACTATTGTCGTTGGTGCGATGGCGAGGATTATTACTAATAGGGAACAATCGATAGCTAAACAAAGAGAAGAACAATTAAAAAGTGAGCAATTACTTGCGCTAGGTATTGCTTCTGCTCAAGTTACTCATCAACTGGCAACACCATTAGCGAACATACAATTGTTGTTTGATGAGCTATTAGATGATCACCCTGAGCACGTTGCAGTGCAATCTATGCGCCATCCTTTAGAGCAATGTCGTGACCAATTAGGTTATTTTCGTAATCTCGCCACATCTATTCGCGAGGAAAAAACAGAAATGATTAGTGTTGATGAATTACTTCGTCAATTGAATGATAGTTTGCATTTACATTTTCCAGAACAAACGGTTGAAATTATTCAGCGTGAAAAGGTTGATGGGCATGTTCAGTCTGATGCCATGCTTATCTCAGCCTTATTAAATTTAATACAAAACGCGATACGTGCAAATAAAGAACAAAATGAAAATGACATCACATTAACTGTTTATATTTGTCAGCAATATTTACATATAGAGATCAGAGATTTTGGTGCGGGCATTGAAGCTAACATCAGCAAAGACCAACAAGATTTATTGGGTGAAAAACTGATTGAAAGTAACAGTGGGTTAGGTATGGCAATTTTGCTATCTAATACCACGATTAATCGTTTGAAGGGCAGTTTGAAATTATTCAATCATCCAGAAAAAGGCTGTGTGGCACATGTGAGATTAGCTTTAGTAACATCAAGTTAGTCGTTTAATTGATGATTATTGTGTAGCTAAAAATAAGGAATGAAATGAAGTTATTGATCGTGGAAGATGATAAGGCATTTGCAGCTACATTAGTTAGACGACTAACTAAGCATGGTTTTGAGTGTCAAGAAATGCACCAAGCAGATGAAACTTTGCATGCTTGTCATTTGTTTCGCCCAGAATATTTAATTTTAGATATGAAGTTGGCGACAGAAAACGGTTTATTGCTCATTAAACCGATTCGATCTTTATTACCGAATATTCGTATTGTCTTATTAACGGGATTTGCCAGTATTGCGACTGCGGTTGAAGCAATGCAAATGGGCGCAGACGATTATTTAGCAAAGCCAGTTGATACTCAAATGCTTTTAAAAGCGCTTAAAGGAAAAGATACTGATGGCGATAATGTAATACTATCAACTGACATTGAAAATAAACCTATGTCTCCAGAACGGTTAGAGTGGGAACATATTAACCAAGTGTTAAGCAGTAATAATGGCAATGTTTCTGAAACTGCTCGTCAATTAGGTATGCATCGCAGAACCTTACAACGTAAACTTCAACGAAAGCCCGTTGTTAGTTAGCACTAATTAAATCACCTTATTTACTTTGCCATTTAGTGATTATTTTATCGTAAATGCCGTTGTTTTTTATCGTTTCAATGGCTTGTGACAAACTAGTGATAACGTTTTTTGGCGTGTTTAAGTTGCAGGCTAAATATAAGTCGATTGGGACTGGATTCCATTTCATGTATACCTTAAAAGTATCAGGATTTAAATCATGGAATTTTGCTCGGTAATTAACATTAATCGTATCCGCTAAAATTAAATCGATATGTTTTAATGTCGTTAACAACTTTAACATAGAGTTAGAATTGTTAATGATAAATAAGTTTTTGTTTTCAATAAAACCAAGTTTTAATAATTCATGATGAGTTCTATCATCTTTTATTACGGCAACTTTGTACTTTTTAACATCCTCAATATTATTAATATTTATATCTGTTCTATTTGCTAAGCCAACAAAATAGTCATTGGTTTTTATTAATGGTGCAATCCATTGAAAGTGCTTTTCGCGTGGCTCATCTCGAGACATTAAAAAAATGCAAGTATTTGCTGTTTCTTTGGCCATCATAAAAGCTCTCGACCACGGATATATTTTAAGTTTATATTTAAGAGGCGTTTGGGCTAATGCGGCGTGAACAATTTCAGCTGTTAAGCCATCAATATTCCCTGACTTATTTAAATATTGATAAGGTGGTGAGTGCTCAGTGACAAAAAGAAGTTCGGCTGAATAGCTATGGAAGGTAAATAGGCATAATAAATAGCAGAGAATATTTCGAAAAATATTATTACGACTTAAAGCCATTACTGCATCCCTCTATCTATTCATCAATTTTTAATATTGGCCAAATGTAACCATACTGAACTTAATGATAATTGTACAGGTTTACAATTATCATTGCTGTTGAAACAATATACATATTGTTTTAAAAAGTTTCTGCTGATATTCAATAGTCGATAAAAATATAATCAACTGCAGTTGAAATTAGCTAGTATTAAATGCGTTTGCAAGTATGGTAAAGTTGCTGATACTTATGCTTAAATATCAGGTTAACTATTTAAGTTGAACAATAGAAAAGGAACTTATGAAACATTTTATTTATCTATTATTAGTGGGCTTGTTATTTTCCTGTAGTAAACAATCTACTGAAGATCATATTGCTGCAGCGAAAAAAAGCATCGAAACTAAAGATTATAAAGCGGCCACTATTGAACTTAAGAATGCGATTAAAGCCTCTCCAACGTTACCAGAAGCGCGATTTTTATTAGGAAAGATGCATTTAAAAAATGAAGATTATCAAAGTGCCGAAAAAGAATTAAATAAAGCGCTGGAATTAAAACACCCCATTAATGAAGTATTGCCTTTGTTATCACTTGCTTATCAAAAAACACGTTCAGATGTTGCGTTAATAGGACTTTCTCACCAAGAAAAAGGCCTGTCTGCAGCAGAAACCGCTGAAATTGCTTTTTATAAAATACAGGCAATGTTTCGTTTAGAGCAAAAAGAAAAAGCGAATGCACTTATTGAAGAAATTCAAAAAACAGCTACAGACTCTGTTTTTAAAACATTATCGTTAGTGTACTCATTGCTTCTAGATGGGCAAATAGAAGCTGCGCAAGTACAACTTAAAACGATTATAGAAAGCCATCCTAAACAAGCGGATGCACTTAAATTACAAGCCTTAATCGCGCTAAAAAGTGGTGACAAAGAATTAGCTGCAAAAACTTATGCGTCATATTTATCGTATTATCCAAAGGACTTAGAAATAGCGTTTATCAATGCTCGCTTATTAGTTGAATTAAATCGTACCCAAGAGGCTGAACCTTTCATTGATAAATTATTAGCGATTAATGAAGACAATGGCTTATTAAATCAATTAAAGGGTATTGCTCGTTTTAATGAAAAAGATAATGAAAAAGCATTATTCCATACTGAAAAAGCGATAACGGCAATGCCTTCAGATCCTGCGCTAAGGTTATTAGCTGCTTATAGTGCATATCGTTTACAAAATTATGAAGTGACTCATCAACATTTATCCATTATTGCTGATGAATTACCTGCGAATCACGAAGCCTTAAGGTTATTAGCTGTCAGTCAATTACAGCTAGGTTTGACTAAAGAAGCGGGCGAAACGGTTAACTCTCTTGCTGAACTATCTGATAAAGATAATGCACTAGTGTCAAGTGTTGGACTCGCACTCGTCAATCGTGGTGAAGTGAAACAAGCCAGAAATATCTTAAGTAAATCAAGTGAATTGTCGGCAGAAACAGCAGAAGACCTTACACGTCTTGGTTTACTAAAGCTTTCGTTAAATGATGTTGAAGGTATTGCCAACTTAGAGACCGCGTTAGATAAAAAGCCGGAAGAAAAAATCACGCGTAGCACTTTAGCGACAGCCTATCTGACCACTCAACAATTTGATAAAGCTATGCAACTTGCACAACGTTGGAAAGAAGCTGATAACAAAGATGAACAAGCCTATTTATTGGCTGCCAGTGTCTACTTTCAACAGCAACAAGTTGATAAAGCTAAAGCGGAATATCAACAATTGTTATCGTTTAATCCAGAGCATATCGGGGCGAAATTGGCACTTGTTGATTTAGCCGCTCGAGCGAAAGATTTTCCGGCGGCCAAAAATGAATTGGATAAAATATTAGCGGCTGAACCGTCAAATATTCCCGCTTTGGTTAAGTATTATCAATATGAGACTGAACAAGGGGAATCAAGCAAAGCGGTTGTCTTTATCGAACAACAGTTGAATAAAAATTCTGATAATAAAGCATTACAATTATTATTAGCTAAAGTGTACTTGCAAGAAAATAAGCCGGAAAAAACAATTGAGCTATTAGCTGATTATGATGATGAAAAGGCGCCTAAAATATACTGGCAAACATTAGGACGAGCCTATTTTAAATTAAAAGATTTCGTCAAAGTTCAAAATCATTATCAACGTTGGTTAGTACAAACGCCGAATGATCGTGATGCGATAATGAGTAATTTACTATTATTAGATAACCAGCGGGAATATAAACAGGCATTAACACTAAGTTCGAAATACATTGAAAATCATCAAGATGATGTTGAAATAGCGTTACTTAATATTCATTTCTTATTGATCTCAGGCGACTTTACGTTAGCGAAAGAACAATTGTCATTAATACCAGAACAAGCGAAAAATTTACCTTTTACCAAAGGGTTAATCGGCCAATTGCAAATGAATGATAAAAAATTCACTGAGGCTTTAGATAATTTACGCGTTGCCTATAAAGCGCAACCAACACCTAGAAATGTAAACTTGGTTTATTTTTGTTTAGTGAATACCGGTCAACAAAAGCAAGGGTATAGTTTTTTACAACAACACGTGAAAAATAATGCGAATGATATTGCGAGTTTAATGCATTTAGCGCAATTACAAATTTCACAAGATACCGATGCCGCTATTGAAAGTTATGAACGTGTAGTGTCGATTTCAGATAAAAACTTTATAGCATTGAATAATTTAGCGTACTTTTATTTAGAACGTAACCAGCTTGAAAAAGCGCAAGAACATGCAGAAAAAGCACTCACTTTAAAGCCTAATATGCCTGATGTTTTAGATACCGTTGGCCGTATTCATTTAGCGAAAAAAGAATACGAATCTGCCGTTAAATATTTAACTAAAGCGGTGACGGAAAGCGATGCAAATGAAGATATTTATTTAAATTATGTAGAGGCGTTATTGTTAAATGGTGACAAGGTTTTAGCGCAAAGAAAAATAACGCAAAAAAGCTTTACCGCGCCTCAGTCTATTACTCGAGCAGACGCGTTAAAGAAAACGTATCAGCTTAACTAGGTTGATGTAAAACATATTACAGAATAAAACGCTGTGTAATTAAAGCCATTGTAGAATTTTATGCGATGGCTTTATTGTTCTTATCTGCCTATCACTTAATTTTTAAACGCCACTGATCAATTCTTTTGCAACGATACTACTTAATGCCAATGCAGAATTATGCGGAAGTGCGTGATGTTCAGCTAATAAATAAATGATTTTTTGACCTGATTCAGCCAATTCTAAAGCATGTTGGAAATTTATGAGCATGGTCGAAGGTACACTTTGTGGAAATTTATCCGCGTCTCGGCGAATATATTCAATTAAATTTTTATTAACCTTATCATCGTAAAAAACCGCATCAGCAAACTGCATTTCTCGGTGTGCCGCCAATGTGAGCTTATCGGGATCACCATCAAGGGTATGAATAAAGGTGATCTCTCCTTGAGGCGGTAAAATTTCTTCGTTTAAACTGACAATAAGTTGTTGCTCGGCTTGTTGACTGTTGCCCTGCAAAATAGCATTGCCAATTGCACCGCGTAATGTTGTTTCCCAAAATGTACGTCGATTGCGTAAGCCTTTAACTCTCGCTTTTACGTGATCACGAAATTTCAGCGAAAAATCAGCAAGTTTGCCATAACCATCAGGCAAGGTTTTTTCTATTTGTTCACGAAGCATTCGCAATAAAATGGGCGCACTGCCTGAACTAGACATCGCAATAAGTATCGGAGAACGGTCGATAATCGCCGGCGTGATATAACTGCATAGTTCGGGTTGATCAACAACGTTAATGAGTATTTTTAGTTGTTCTGCCTCTTGGGAAATTGCAAGATTAACTGAGGTATCATCTGTAGCCGCAATAACTAAATTAAATGCTTCAAGTGAACCTTGTTGATAATTATGAGAAAGCCAATCTAATTTATAGGTATTGATTAAGCGTTCAACACTTGGGTTAACCTGCTTAGCCATTATGGTGATATTAGTGGTGGTTTTTAATAGTAACTCAATTTTTCGAGCCGCAACATCACCACCTCCGATGACCATAGCGTTAATTTTATTAGCGGTTAAAAATATAGGAAAATAATTCATAGATTTGATGGACTTATTATTTGTTATTGCTGAGTAGAATTTAGTTGCCATTTTGTCATTATTTGATCGTAGCGACCATCGGCTTTTATCGCATTAAAACTGTTTTTTACTTTTTTGATTAAGGCTTTATCCGTTGCTAAATTTGCAGCTAAATAGAGTTCTGAAGCAATGTCTGGGATTTCATAAATAAGTTTAACCCTTGAAGAGTCGAGCCCTGACTTTTTAATTTCATGCCGCCAAACAATATTATTTGTAAAGGCTATATCTGTTCTACCACTATATAACATTTGCCATAGCACTGGATATTTGCTGCTTAGATAAAGGTTCTTTTGTAATTCAAATCCTTTTTCTAGCATATAAGTTTCTGCTAAGTCATGCCTGATAGAACCAACAGAATATTTCTTTGCTTCATCAATATTATTAATTTCAATATCAGTTCTTGATTTTAAGGCTGCAAGGTAAGATTTTAGGGTGAAAATTTTATCAACCCAGATGAATTTATCTTGCCTACTTTCACTTCTGAGTATTGAAAAAATAAAAGTGTTCTCTCGTTTTAGTGCGAGTTCATAACTTCTTGCCCATGGGTATATTTCTATTTTGGCATCAATATTTGCATCTTTAATGATTAAGTTGATTAATTCAACAAATACTCCACTTGGAGGCTGATTATCATTCTCTATTTGTAAAGGAGGTAAATCTTCTGTGACAAAGGTGATTTCTTGTGAAAATGATGTACTAGGAAAAAGGCTGAGCAACATAAACAGTAATAAGGCTTTATTACGACATGTCATTGTGAGCTTTCCCATTAGTATATTTCCTCTTATATTGTCGTGCAAAAAATCAAATAGCAATGAGTTTTTATACCGATAAGTGATAAACTGTCGCTATTATTTATGAGTAGAGTAAAAATATGCCTTGGATACAACTTCGATTAAGTGCTGATGAAGAAACTGCTGAAAAATACAGTGACTGGTTAACGGCCTGTGGTTCACAAGCGGTTACCTTTATTGACGCACAAGATACACCTATATATGAGCCTTTACCGGGTGATGAAGTTATCTATTGGTCAAATACTGTCGTGATGGGACTGTTTGATGCATCTCATGATATGGATAAAGTGATTGCATATTTGCAGGGCATTCATCCAGACAAAAAAGCAATGCGTTATAAATTAGAACAGTTAGAAGACAAAGACTGGGAACGGGAATGGATGGATAATTTTCATCCGATGAAATTTGGTCAACGTTTATGGATTTGTCCAAGCTGGCGTGATGTTCCTGAACCTGATGCCATCAACGTGATGTTAGATCCAGGTTTAGCCTTTGGTACTGGAACGCACCCAACTACCGCATTATGTTTAACATGGTTAGATGGTTTAGATCTTAAAGATAAAACAGTGGTCGATTTTGGTTGTGGCTCAGGGATTTTATCATTAGCAGCGTTAAAGCTAGGCGCTAAAAAAGTCATCGGCATTGATATCGACCCGCAGGCTTTACAAGCAAGCTTGGAAAATGCAAAACGTAATAATGTAGAAGACAGACTTGAATTATATCTACCTGAAGATCAACCTACTTTTAAAGCCGATGTTGTTGTTGCGAATATTTTAGCTGGGCCATTACGTGAATTAGCACCAACAATTATCGAGTTTGTTGGCGATAAAGGACTACTGGCATTGTCAGGTGTATTGGAAGAACAAGCACAAGAATTACAGTGTATTTATGGTCAATGGTGTCAAATGGATCCTATCGCTGTGCAAGAAGAATGGGTTCGCCTTTCAGGAATTAGAAAATAAGGTTATAAATCTTTTAAATTCCGCTATAAATAGTGTGTAGATTTTGTTAGCTATTTGTACAAAATCTGCACACATCAATGGTTTGCAAAAAGTCAATATTAAAATGGCAAAAAAAAGTCATTTTTGTTCAATTTATATGCTTTTCAATCTGAAAAAAAACGCGTAAACTTAGCGCCCTTTTGAAAGGTAGCTCAAAAAAACAACAGCGTGAAGATAGGTTCATATTCTTTAGCGAGTAATACAATGCTCGCACCCATGGCAGGAATAACTGACCAACCGTTTAGGCAATTATGTTGTCAAATGGGGGCAGGACTTGCGGTATCAGAAATGGTATCGGCTAATCCTAAAGTATGGAAAACTGAAAAATCTAAGCGTCGTTTAATTCATGGTTCTGATGCAGGAATTTGTTCCGTACAAATTGCTGGTTCTGATCCTGAAGAGTTAGCTTATGCTGCGCAAGTAAATGTTGATAATGGTGCTCAAATCATTGATATCAACATGGGTTGTCCAGCAAAGAAGGTTAATAAAAAATTAGCGGGTTCAGCGTTATTGAAAGAGCCTACTTTGGTTGAGCAGATTGTTAAATCTGTTGTGAATAAAGTAGCTGTGCCAGTCACATTGAAAATTCGCACTGGATGGTGTGAAAATACCCGTAATGGTATCGAAATAGCTAAAATTGCTGAACATAATGGCATTCAGTCATTAGTGGTTCATGGTCGTACTCGCAACGACTTTTATAAAGGTGACGCGGAATACGACACCATTAAAGCAATTAAACAAGCTGTTTCAATTCCTGTGGTAGCTAATGGTGATATAACCAATGCTATAAAAGCATCGCAAGTGCTTGATTACACAGGAGCTGATGCCATTATGGTTGGTCGTGGTGCCCAAGGGCGTCCATGGATTTTCAGAGAGATTAATCATTTTTTTGAAACTGGCCAGCATTTAGATCCACCCTCATTGGAAGAGGTAAGCTCAATCATGATTGAGCATGTAAAAGGTTTACACACATTTTATGGTGACTTTATGGGTGTTCGTTTTGCCCGAAAGCACGTTTCTTGGTACATGCAAACGCTTGACCCAGAAAAACAGTTTCGTTCTATTTTTAATGCCTTAGAGTCTGAGCAAGAACAACTCGAAGCATTAATTAGATATTTTGATAATTTAATTTAAGAAAGAGTCTGAACTTTATGTTTGAACAAAATATTTCATCTCCATTCGTTACCGGTAACATGCAAACTCAAGCAGAAGCATCGCCATTACGCAGCCAAGCAAAAATTGCTATTAGCAACTACTTATCTCAGTTAAACGGTAATGATGTTGACGACATGTATGACCTTGTACTTTCAGAAATTGAAGCGCCAATGCTTGAAGAAGTGATGAAGTATACTCGCGGTAACCAAACTCGCGCAGCTAATTTACTAGGTATCAATCGTGGTACTTTACGTAAGAAGCTTAAAAAATACGGTATGAACTAAAAACTAGCAGGTTAGCCTGCATTGAAAAAGCACCTTAGGGTGCTTTTTTACTTATTGACTGTCGAAGATGTTAGCGCATAAGAAAACTTTCACTAAGCTATACGTAGATTTAAACAGAATCATCATGGAAGAAATACCTAGTCGGTATAAATGCCAAGGACCTATGTCAAAGGCCAGACTAATAACTCATTTTAAAGGTAAATGAAAAAGCAATGGATACTCCACGCCCAATCAAACGTGCACTATTAAGTGTATCTGACAAAACTGGTATTGTAGATTTCGCTCGTCACCTCGCTCAAAAAGGTGTTGATATTTTATCAACTGGCGGAACCGCTAAATTATTAGCAGATAACGGCATCAAAGTGACTGAAGTTTCTCAACATACAGGTCACCCAGAAATTATGGATGGTCGTGTAAAAACTTTGCACCCAAAAATTCATGGTGGAATTTTAGCGCGTCGTGGTACTGATGAAACAGTAATGAGCGAAAACAATATTGATGCCATTGATATGGTTGTTGTGAATTTATATCCATTTGCGAACACCGTTGCTAAAGAAGGTTGTTCTTTAGAAGATGCGATTGAAAATATTGATATTGGTGGCCCAACAATGGTTCGCGCTGCCGCGAAAAACCATAAAGATGTCACTATCATTGTTAATGCTGCAGATTATGACCGTGTTATTGCTGAAATGAATACTAATAATGATTCATTAACCTATAAAACGCGTTTCGACTTAGCGATTGCTGCTTATGAGCACACAGCATCATACGATGGCATGATCGCTAATTATTTTGGTCAAATGTTATCGGCACATGGCGAAGAAGCTAGCACCGTTAACTTTGAAGAAAAAAATAAATTCCCACGTACTTTTAATAGCCAGTTTATTAAAACACAAGATTTACGTTACGGTGAAAACTCACATCAAGATGCGGCTTTTTATGTTGAAGCTAACCCTGAAGAAGCGTCAGTTTCTACAGCGAAGCAAATTCAAGGTAAAGCGCTTTCTTATAACAATATCGCTGATACCGATGCGGCATTAGAATGTGTTAAAGAATTTGATGAAGCGGCGTGTGTAATTGTAAAACATGCTAACCCATGTGGCGTAGCAATTGGCGACAATATTTTAGCGGCATACGAGCAAGCTTATAAAACTGATCCAACCTCAGCGTTTGGCGGTATTATTGCTTTTAACCGTGAATTAGACGCTGACACTGCTGAAGCGATTGTTTCACGCCAATTTGTTGAAGTGATTATCGCACCGAGTATTTCAGAAGCTGCCGCGCAAATTGTTGCTGCTAAGCCAAACGTTCGCTTATTAGAATGCGGTCAATGGTCAACGCAAACAACTGGTTTAGATTACAAGCGTGTAAATGGTGGTTTATTGGTTCAAGACCGAGATCAAGGCAAAGTAGCTGCAAGCGATTTAAAAGTAGTGACTAAACGCCAACCAACTGAAGACGAAATGCGCGACTTACAGTTTTGCTGGAAAGTAGCAAAATATGTGAAATCAAACGCGATTGTTTACGTTAAAAATAGTATGACAATTGGTGTTGGTGCCGGTCAAATGAGCCGTGTTTATTCTGCTAAAGTTGCTGGAATAAAAGCCGCTGATGAAAACTTAGAAGTGGCTGGTTCAGTCATGGCATCTGATGCTTTTTTCCCATTCCGTGATGGTTTAGACGCCGCTGCAGAAGCTGGTATTACAGCCGTTATTCAACCGGGCGGTTCTATGCGTGATGAAGAAGTTATTGCTGCAGCAGACGAGCACAATATAGCAATGGTGTTCACCGGAATGCGTCACTTCCGCCATTAATTACGTTTCTTTTTGCTAGAGAATGAAATTTCATCGTTAGAAATGCTCACGTATATTCATACGCTGCGCATTTCTGCCTTGAACTATCATTATCTATCTTCAAGAAGCCATAATTAAAAATATGTAACTTAAATGACCAAAAGTTAACGACTTTTGTGGAAGTTATTTAACCAAAGCTCACACTTTATTTGCGATGAATGTGTTATTTTCCTCGATGAGTGAATGAACATCATTCTGTTCTAGTTCTTATAATCTGTTATAAATAGTTTAGTATTACATTCACATTAATCATTTATGGAAGATCGCATGAAAACATTAAAAACACTTATCGCAGCTTCAATTGTTAGTTTATCAATGGCGTCAGTTAGTTACGTTCAAGCTGGCAGTGACCAATTAGCTCAAGCTATCTCGGGTGAACATCGTTCAGCAGAAAATAAAGCACGAGATCAATATCGTAATCCAAAGCAAACACTTGAATTTTTAGGTTTTAAACCTTCAATGACGGTAGTAGAGATTACTCCAGGTGGTGGTTGGTATACTGAAATTTTAGCGCCTGCTTTAAAAGGTACTGGTAAGTTAATTGGCGCTCACTACCCAGATACAGGTGAAGATAATTATTATAGTAAATCACGCAAAAAATTAGAGAAAAAACTAGCCAGCAATGAAGTTTTCAGCGAAGTAGAGCTGTCTAATTTTGTTCCTAAGAAAGCAAGTGAATTAGCTCCAGCAGGTACGGCTGATATGGTCTTAACTTTCCGTAATTTACACAATTGGGGTGAAGAGGGTGTTCAGCAAGTGTTTATGGATGCCTATAAAGCTTTAAAAATGGGCGGCGTTTTAGGTGTAGTTGAACATCGCTTACCTAAAGATGTTGCTGCTACCGATATGAATCGTGGCTATGTATCAGTAGAAACAACGATTGCTCAAGCTATAGCCGCAGGTTTTGAACTTGCCGGTTCAAGTGAAATTAATGCTAATGCAAAAGATAAAGCAAGCTATGAAAAAGGTGTTTGGACTTTACCACCTAGTCTAGCATTAGGTGACAAAGATAAAGAAAAGTATGTAGCCATCGGAGAAAGCGACCGTATGACGTTAAAGTTTGTTAAAGTAGCTGCTACTTATTAGATAATAGTAGGGCAAGGCACTATATAGCTCTCAACAGTAATGGCTCAACTTCTCATTGTAAATGATAAATTGAGCCAGTTTTTTACATCAATTTTAGGAAAATAGTTAAATGAATGTTTTGGTAATTGGTAGTGGTGGTCGTGAACATGCATTAGCATGGAAGGCTGCACAATCGTCTCAAGTGGATAAAGTTTTTGTTGCACCGGGAAATGCTGGTACTGCAACTGAAGACAAATTAGAAAATGTTGCTATATCTGTAGGCGATATTTCTGCTTTAGTTGAATTTGCTAAAACTCAAAACATTACGCTAACTATTGTCGGTCCAGAACAACCACTGGTTGATGGCGTAGTTGATGCCTTTCAAGCACAAGGATTAACGATTTTTGGTCCAAGTGCGAAAGCCGCTCAGCTTGAAGGCTCAAAAGCCTTTACTAAAGATTTCCTTGCTCGAAATGATATTCCAACTGGTTGGTACCAAAATTTTACTGAAATTGAACCTGCGTTAGCTTATGTACGTGAAAAAGGTGCGCCAATTGTAATAAAAGCCGATGGTTTAGCGGCAGGTAAAGGTGTTATTGTCGCGATGACTTTACGTGAAGCTGAAGACGCTATTGAGGATATGTTAGCCGGAAATGCGTTTGGTGATGCTGGACATCGTGTAGTGATTGAAGAATTTTTAGATGGCGAAGAAGCCAGTTTTATTGTCATGGTAGACGGTAAAAACGTTCTTGCTATGGCGACCAGTCAAGATCATAAGCGTGCATACAACAATGATGAAGGACCAAATACTGGTGGCATGGGCGCTTATTCTCCAGCGCCTGTAGTAACGCCTGCAATACATCAACGCATTATGGATGAAGTTATTTATCCTACTGTTGAAGGTATGGCGAATGAAGATGCACCATATACCGGCTTTTTATATGCAGGATTGATGATCGATGCTGAAGGTACTCCGAAAGTTATTGAATATAATTGTCGATTTGGTGACCCTGAGACTCAGCCTATTATGATGCGCTTGAATTCAGACATTGTTGAACTTTGCTTATCAGCCTGTAAAGGTGAATTGGATAAAGCAACGATTGATTTTGACCCTCGTCCTGCAGTTGGCGTTGTTTTAGCTGCCGGAGGATACCCTGGAAGCTATGCTAAAGGAAAAGTGATCAGCGGTTTAGAAATCAACCAAAAAACCGATAGAAAAACCTTTCATGCGGGTACTGCAAATAATAATGGCGATGTTATTACAGCCGGTGGCCGTGTACTTTGTGCTACAGCATTAGGTCAAAGTGTTACTGAAGCGCAAAAAGCGGCATATGAATTATTGCATGAAATTAGCTGGGATGAGGTTCAATTTAGAACTGATATTGCCTATCGTGCGATTGAACGTGAGCAAAGTTAATTATTAACTGCAGTTAAAGCATTGAAATAAAAAAATCCGATGTAATTCACATCGGATTTTTTTATTTGGGTGAATAGGTTTAATGACTCACTTTAAATATGTTAGTAATTTCCTGTTTTAATAATTGCAGATATTTTTGTTCAGGATTATCACCAATCAACTGCGCTAATTCTGTACCAATTGGCGTAAATTTATAAAAAGTAAGTAGGGTATTGTTCTTCTTAGCTTTCAACGATAAATTTTCACCATTAAAATTAAATGAAAGGGTTTCTCCTGAAGCAATAGGAGGCGTTTCTGTTTCTTGAATAAAAATTAGATGATTATCCGCTAGCGTAAGTAGGTCGGCATATGAAAGTCCAAACGGGCTTAAATTGATTCTGTGTTCTCTATTTTTACTAAAAAAGTTAAATAACCCTGGGGCTTGAGAAGCGCCAGAAATAATCCGCATACTTTTCTTAGACTGATCTTTAATAGCAATCGCACATGCTTTAGCTAACAGCTTAGCTTCGTTCATGCTCATTGTTTTAAAAGCCTGTAATGATTTTAGTGAAAAGCTACCAGGGGAAGATATTTCACCCGCTAAAATTTTTGCCCATAAGTCTTGCATAGTTTTATTACTAACATCTTCGGCTAAATTAATAAAATTGTTAAACCAATCTTGATCTGCTCTATCAGCCACTTCATTATCTGAACAATACTTAATAGCACGTTGAATAATGTTTTCTAAATTTTGCTGCTTTCGCAAATGGGTAATTCTTTCACGTTTTTTTGATCTTTCTTCAATTGGCGGCAATTTTTCTAGCGGAAGTAAAGCGCCATCTATTACAAACTGCTTAGCTAGTCCCATAAGTTGCATTTGTGTTGAAGGATTAGCGGAGTTTTGAGTTTTACTCTTATTACTGGTATTTTCTTGTGATGTAATGACGGTGTTTTCATTTTCTACAGGCAAGTTTATTGGGCTAGTAGTTGCAGTTTTACTGACTTTCATTCTAACGTCCTAAGATGTGCCAATATTAAATAAGTTAATTTAGTATCACTGTGATAATTTAATTTGTCTATCACTAAAATTTTTATAGGCAATTATAGATAATTCACCTAATATTTACATATTGATGATGATCAAAAAAATTAATCATTAATTATGAATGATTTGTTGAATATTCTGTCACTCACTTTTATTATGTAAACATTGGTCTTTTGGATCACGAATAAGATACTAGTTAAAAATAGCTGAAATTAAAATGGTTTAACTGCCATTTCTTGAGGATTATATGCAGGCTTCTGAAGAAACTAACGACGATTTTCTGTTTATCGATGATAGTGATGAAGATGAAATACTAGAGAATTCTACAAGTGATACTTGGAAAGTATTAATTGTTGATGACGATCCCGAGATACATTCGGTAACTCAACTTGCCTTATCAGATTTAGTGGTGTTAGGTAAACGCTTAGAATATATACATGCCTACTCAGGTAGAGATGCTTGCCAATTAATAGAACAACATGTAGATATTGTATTAGTACTGTTAGACGTAGTGATGGAAACGGATGATGCTGGTCTTAACGTAGTCAAACATATTCGCGAAACCTTATCACGTCAAGACATCCGTATTGTTTTACGCACCGGCCAACCGGGCTATGCTCCAGAAGAAAGTGTCATTAAAGATTATGATATTAATGACTACAAAACGAAAACAGAATTAACTCGCCGAAAATTAGTGACTACGGTTTATGCCGCTATTCGCTCTTACCAACAAATTGATACAGTTACTCAAAACCGTATAGGTTTAGAGAAAATTATTGGCGCAGCAGCAGATTTACTCGAATTACATTCAGTGCATGAATATGCCGAAGGCGTGTTGTCACAATTACAGTTACTAAGTGATAGTGCTTATAGTGTGTTTTGTGCACGCGGACAAGGTATTGTAGAAGGTGCCGATGATTTAAGTTTATATACTTTAGGTCAGCACGGGTTATCGGCAGATAAAACAAATCGAAAACTCGAATCGCTTAATAAAGATCTTGCACAAAAGCAAATAACGAGCTGCTTCCAACAAAAACAACATTTATTTACCGATGAAAACATAAGTCTATATTTAACCAGTGGCGGTTTTAGAGCGGTTATTTATATTGAATTAAATAGCCCTGTTAATCATATTGAAAAGCAACTTATAGAAGTGTTTTTAACCAATATTGCTATAGGTTATGAAAATGTTCACCTTTTTCAAAAACTCAGAGATGCGGCTTATAAAGATTGGTTAACTGAATTACCTAATCGACTTGAATTCGTTAATTTATTAGATGATTTTGCACAAAGTGGTGAAAAGAATCTTGTTGCTGGTTTAATCGATATTAATCATTTTAGTGATATTAATGATGGCTTAGGACAAGACTTAGGTAACCAACTATTATTAGCGGTTACTGCACGTATGAAAGCAATGACCGGCAATTGTCAATTTGCGCGCGTTGGTGCTGATGTTTTTGGCATTATCGGTCCGGCTGAGTGTTTAACGCCAGATAATTTAAATAGCTTATTCAAAGAAGCGTTTTCAGCAGGTGAGCAACATTTACCTATTAACGCTTGCTTTGGTTTATGTCATAAAGCAGACGCTGGCTCTCGCGGCGTAAAAGTACTCAATCAAATCAATATTGCTTTGAATCTTGCCAAGAAAAGCAATCAAGAGCATTACGTTTATTACAAGCAAGAAATGGAAGATAAAACGTTATGGCGTTTGGGGATGATCCGCCAATTACGTACTGATTTTGCTGATAACCGATTAGAACTTTGGTATCAGCCACAACTAAATTTACATACTGGCAAAGTGATTGGCGCTGAAGCTTTATTGCGATGGCGTACTGCCGATGGGCAGTTTATTTCTCCTGCTGTTTTTATTCCACTTGCTGAATATTCAGGGCTTATAATTGAAATTGGTGACTGGGTCATTAAGAAAGCTTGCCAACAAATTAAAAGTTTAGAAGAGCAGTCGTTCAGTGATGTAAGCATTTCTGTAAATGTATCTATTCCTCAGTTTAAACGAGAAAATTTTGTTAGTAGCATTATTGATGCGATAAAACACTATCAAGTAAATCCAAGCAAATTAGAATTAGAAATTACGGAAAATATTCTGATGGATGAGCCACAAGTGGTTATTGATGCGTTAAACAAAGTAAAAGCTGAGGGTATTAGTATTGCTTTAGATGATTTTGGTACCGGTTATTCTTCGTTAAGTTATTTACAAAAACTGCCATTAGATCGCTTAAAAGTCGATCGTTCTTTTGTCATTGATATTGCTAAACCTGGCCAATCAATTATTGCCGACACGATTATTAATTTAGGTAAACAAATGAACCTCAAAGTAATCGCAGAAGGTATTGAAGAGATAGAACAAGAAGCGCATTTAAAGTCTCAAGCATGTGATGAAGTACAAGGCTTCTTTTATGCGAAGCCAATGCCGGAAGATGAATTTTTAGCATTCTTAAAAAATAATTCTTAAGCAACAAATATTCAATGATAAGCAGATCATATTTTATATATTAAAAAGGTTGAGCAATTTATTATTGCCCAACCTTTTTTGTTTTAAATGTATTAATTAACTTTCTTGATACTTAAGCTCAATGCCCTGTTGTGGATTTGTTGGAATCAAATGAGCTAAACATAAAGAACAAAAAGCAAAGCCCGCTCCAACATAAAATACCCATGAAGAATTAACGACCCATACCATGCCTAGTAACGCAGGAATAACAACTGCAGCAATATGATTAATTGAAAAACTGACACCGGCACTTGAAGCTATATCTTCAGGCTTAGCGATCTTTTGAAAGTACGTTTTTATGGCAATCGCTAAAGCAAAAAATAAATGGTCAATAACATAAAGTGCCGCAGCAACTGTGGCATTATCAACAAGCCCGTAAGCAATGAAAAGCGTAATTAAACCAACGTATTCAAATTTAAGAATTCGGCGTTCTCCAATAATACCAATTAATTTGCCAATACGAGCTGCGAATAACCAATTAAAAATATAGTTTATTAAAAATAAAGCACTAATATCGGCAACGCTATAGCCAAACTTTTCTACCATTAAAAAGCCTGCGAAAACGACAAATATTTGTCTGCGCGCACCACTAAAAAAGGTTAACGCATAAAATAGCCAATAGCGTTTTCTAAGAATAAGTTTTTTATCTTGTTCTACATGAACGGGGAATTGTTTAAAAGACATAGCCAAAACAAGCGTAAAGATTAATGCGATACCACCAAATAATGTATAGGTTGCTTGATATGACCAAGCGAATTTTTCCATGAGAAACCAAATACTGCTAAATGCTAGCAATGATGCCGCTGATTTAGCGGAAAGCATTTTTCCCATAAAATGGGCCGTGTTATCTTTATTTATCCACTGCAGCGTAAGTGATTGATTTACCGTTTCAAAATAATGAAAACCAACTGACATAATAACGGTAGTGATATATAAGCCATATACCGTAGGGAAATAACCAGTGGCCGCAACGCCAATAGCGGTGATAAATAGGGAAATTATCGCGAGTTTTTGCTCCTTAACAAAGAGCAGCAGATAGATAACGGTAAAAGCTAAGAAGCCCGGTATTTCTCGTAAGCTTTGTAAGATACCAATTTCTGTGCCTGTAAATTGAGCTTTTTCAATAACAAAGTTATTCAATAATGCCATCCAAACAGAAAAAACGAGTGGCATAATAAACGCCATTGCCAGCAAAAGATTTTCAGGACGTTGTGTGATTTTAGATAGTTTCATGTCGACAAATGGCTAAAAAGGTAAAAAACTATTTTACGGCAATCAAACAATATTACCTATTCATATTGCTGGATATTCTAGGTGAAATCGTATTTAACTTATGTGGATTATATTTTTTTTGCTATTATTTCATGGTGTTAGTTGTCGAATCACAACATATGAAGTCGTTTTGAATTTATCCAATCTATTTTTTCATACGTATATTTAAAACGCTTGTTTAAATTTATTGCATTTACTTTTCTTTCAAGGCACACTCAATCGACTATTATTATAAGCACAACTATTTACCCCTAATTAAAAGTGAGGAGACTAGGCATGTTATTTCAAGGCAAAAGCCTTTCTGCCGAGTTACTGGAAAATGGCATTGTTGAATTTAAATTTGACGCCGAAGGTTCAGTAAACAAATTCGATCAGGCTACATTTGAAGAATATAAAGCGGTTATTGCAGCAATAAATAATTGTGATGATGCAAAAGGGGTATTGATTACCTCAGGTAAGTCTAACTTTATTGTTGGCGCAGATATCACTGAATTTCTAGAAATTTTTAAAAAACCAGAAGATGAGCTTATTCCTTGGATAAAACAAGGTTCAGATGTGTTTGACGCATTTGAAGATATAGATCTTCCTAAAGTTGTTGCCCTTAATGGTTTTGCATTAGGTGGTGGTTGTGAGTTTGCTTTAGCGTGTGATTATCGCGTTGCTGATGCAACTTGTTCAATTGGTTTGCCTGAAGTTAAATTAGGTTTAATGCCCGGTTTTGGTGGCACTGTGCGTTTACCTCGCCTTATTGGTGCTGATAATGCAATTGAATGGATGTCGACAGGTAAAGCGCATAAAGCAGAACAAGCATTGTCTGTAGGTGTATTAGATGCAGTAGTAGCACCTGAACATTTACGTGAAGCAGCACTGACTACATTACAGCAAGCTATTGATGGTAAATTAGATTGGCGAGCTAAACGTCAGCCAAAATTAGAGCCATTAACGCTTTCTCCGACCGAAAGTATTATGACATTTACAAGCTGTAAAGGCATGATCGCGGCAAAAGCGGGTAAACATTATCCGGCTCCAATGGCGACAGTTAAAACCATTGAAGCAGCTTCAGGAATGGGGCGAACGGGTGCAATGGCACTAGAAAATAAAGGTTTTGCGTTACTTGCTAAAACTGACGCTGCTACTGCGCAAATTGGTTTGTTTATGGCGGATCAAGTTGTTAAAGGTAAAGCGAAAAAAGCAGGCAAACTTGCCACGAAAAAAGTTGAACGTGCTGCAGTATTAGGTGCAGGTATTATGGGTGGCGGCATCGCCTATCAATCGGCTTATAAAGGTACGCCGATTGTGATGAAAGATATCAATAATCAAGCGCTCGATTTAGGTTTAACCACGGCTGCAGGTATTTTATCAAAGCTTGCAGATCGCGGTCGCATCAATGCTAAGAAAATGGCGAGCGTTTTAAATAATATTACCCCAACTTTAAGCTACGACAGCGTTAAAAATGTTGATATTGTTGTTGAAGCGGTTGTTGAAAACCCAAAAGTGAAAGCAGCCGTATTAGCTGAAGTTGAAAGTTATGTGGCCGACGATGCCATTGTTACTTCTAATACTTCAACGATTTCTATCGACTTATTAGCTGAGAGCGTTAAACGTAAAGACAAATTCTGTGGCATGCACTTTTTCAATCCGGTAAACAAAATGCCGTTAGTTGAAATTATTCGTGGTAAAGAAACTTCAGATGAAACCGTTGCAGCGGTTGTCGCTTATGCCGCTAAAATGGGTAAATCACCTATTGTTGTAAATGACTGCCCAGGCTTTTATATCAATCGTGTTTTATTCCCTTATTTTGCCGGCTTTAGTCAACTAGTGCTGGAAGGTGCAGACTTTACCGCTGTTGATAAAGTGATGGAAAAACAATTTGGTTGGCCAATGGGACCGGCATTTCTACTTGATGTTGTTGGTATTGATACCGCTGATCATTGTACAGGTGTGATGTCTGACGGTTTCCCAACACGTATGGGGAAACTTGAAAACGATCCTGTAAGTGCATTATATAACGCGAAGCGTTTTGGCCAGAAAAATGGAACCGGCTTTTACGACTACGGCAAAGACAAGCGTGGCAAACCAACGAAAGTTGCGGCTCAAGTGGCTTATGATTTATTTAAAGTCGAACAAAAAACCTTTGAAGCTGATGAGATTATCGCTCGACTAATGATCCCTATGGTCAATGAAGTTGTCCGTTGTTTAGAAGAAGGTGTTGTAGATACTGCTGCTGAAGCTGATATGGGCTTGATTTACGGTTTAGGTTTCCCTCCATTTAGAGGTGGCCCAATTCGTTATTTAGAAACCGTTGGTTTAACTAGTTTTATCGAAATGGCAGATAAATTTGCGCATTTAGGCGAAATTTATCAAGTCACTGATGGTATGCGTGAAATGGCAGCCTCAGGTAAATCTTATTTCACCACTGATGTAAAAACAGCTTAGGAGACCATCATGAAAGAAGTCGTAATTGTCGATTGTATTCGTACACCAATGGGACGCTCCAAAGCGGGTGTTTTTCGTAACGTACGTGCTGAAGGATTATCTGCTCATTTAATGCAGCAACTTTTAGTGCGTAATCCAAATTTAGACCCAGCATTAATTGAAGATATTATTTGGGGTAACGTTAAGCAAACCAAAGAACAAGGTTTTAACATTGCACGTAATGCTCAATTATTAACAACCATTCCAAAATCAGTTGGCGCAGTAACGGTGAACCGTTTATGTGGTTCATCAATGCAAGCATTACATGACGCCACAACCAATATTATGGCCGGTCAAGGTGATGTATTTATTGTTGGCGGTGTTGAACACATGGGTCATGTACCTATGATGTATGATGTTGATTTTGATCCAGCATTAAGTAAATACATTTCTCGGGCTGCGGGTAATATGGGCTTAACGGCTGAGTTATTAGGTAAACAACATGGTATTACGCGTGAACAACAAGACGCTTTTGCCGCCCGTTCTCATCAGCGCGCTCATCAAGCAACATTAGATGGCCGTTGGGCAAATGAAATTGTGGCAACACAAGGACATGACGCTATGGGCGCTTTAACGTTAGTTGAGCATGATGAAGTCATTCGTCCTGAAACTACGGTTGAAACGTTAGCTGGCTTACGTCCAGTGTTTGACCCAGTAAATGGTACTGTAACTGCAGGTACTTCTTCTGCACTTTCAGACGGCGCCTCAGCAATGTTAGTAATGTCAGCAGATAGAGCGAAACAATTAGGATTAACACCTAGAGCTAAAATTCGCGGAATGGCAGT
>JAQWHO010000032.1 GCA_029249355.1 Thalassotalea sp. | reverse complement strand
CTTAATCAAGTCTGACAGTCGCTTGTGTGCCATACCCGGCCGTTCAGTAACGCTTTAATAAGCGGAAAATTATAGTTGGCTACAATGTTTGAGGCACGTAAAAAAGTCAACTGTAAATTTTACATTTAATTGCCTTATTAGCTTTACCCTACGCCGATACCGAATTAAATTTAACAAACAATATGCCAATTGAAAATACAATAAAACAGGGAATAGCATGGACAAATATAATGGGGTATTGGGCGCCAACTGATTTAGTTGGAATAAAAATATACGGGTCGAATTTTTGAATGAATTTATAAATAGGTTTAGAGGCTGGCTTGAACCAATTTTGAAAGTAATAGCCAAAGACAGCAATAGCTTGAACTTCCAAGAATAGGAGAAATAGTTCTAAGCCAATACCGTCTATTAGCAAAGCTAAAGCCATAAACTCAGGCTTAAAGATAAGGAAAGAAACCACAAGAAAACTGGCTATCTTCCATGACGATTTTCTTAAATTCATATGCACTCCTTAATGTACTGCTAACGCCACTTTAAGGGATAAATATTGCTCTCAATACGGCGCGAGAATTAACATCGTATATATTTTCTATAATCAAACCGCTTAACTGTTCTGCAATGCTACGCTAGTACTTTGAAGAACAGTCTAACCGTTTCATCTCCAAGATAATCATGATTTTGGCAGATTTGTCCCTCTTATGAACTAGCCTTTGCTTCTAGCTTCCAAGTGATCGCAAAATAAATAATCAATAACCCCGTGCCTATCTCGAAAAAGCTAAAGAACTTAAAATAAATGGTGCTGCCGCCCATCGCCACGGTTAGCGACTGTACTGTCGTCGTAAAAATGCCCGCAATTATATTGAAATATTTATTTAGTTTGCTTGTTAAGACTCTAGATAAAACAATCATGATCATAGTTACCTGCATTATAGCGGCAAAAGCTAATAGAAAGTTCTCTGTGATTTTCATACCACCAACATCGCCAGTCAAAAACGCTTCTAAGTATCTAGCGTCATGCGTAATAAATACATCACAATAGATATAATTCACGGTTAAAAATATCCATAGAAAGGGTAATAAGTTTTTACGGTCACCGTTCCAGTCAAAAATTTTCATAGTAATTCTCTTTTTAAATAATAAGTTGGATATGAAAATTGCCTTAATTTAGAGACCATGTCGCCCAAATGGGCCTATTCGTACGTATTTTTACAATTGTTTGATGTCTTTTTGCCTTAAAGACTTAAGACTGAGTTTAATTTAGAAATAGTTTGAAGCCGCCATACGAAAATACAAACTTAACAGTCTGCTTATCGCTCTAAACTGACGATAGTAACTCAAAAACTGATGTCGGTTTGTAGCTAGGCGACGAAGTATTAATTTAAGCACTCGAATATTTCACATAGCGCACAGAACGGTCATAAAACCTACCTGTAATGGTTTAATGAAACTGGAAAGGTTTATAGCTTAAAATAAGCAAAACCTTAAAGGTATTCAAATTACCAGAAAAGTAAAAGTTAATATCAGCTCAAGTCAAAAACTAGAATATGCCAAACTCATGGTTGATGAGGGGTATACCAATAAACAAATCCAAGATATTTCAGGTGCTTTTTCAGGTTTAAACTTAGATGTTGTTTATAATCCATAAATTAACTTAAAAAACTGATGTGAAAAAGCCAACTTAATTAAGTTGGCTTTTTATTTTTCGAAGTTATTTAAATTACATATTCGGGTAATTAGGTCCACCGGTTCCTTCTGGGGTTACCCAAGTGATATTTTGACTTGGGTCTTTGATATCACACGTTTTACAGTGAATACAATTTTGTGAATTGATCACAAATTTTTCACCTTCTTCCGTTTGTTCAACTTCATATACGCCGGCTGGGCAATATCGTTGAGCTGGTTCAGCATATTTTGGCATGTTCACCGTTAAAGGAATTAAAGCATCAGCCAATTTTAAATGACACGGTTGCTCTTCTTCATGATTGGTATTTGACAAAAATACTGAAGAAAGTTTATCAAAACTTAATTTATTATCTGGTTTAGGGTAATTAATCATGATTGATTCTGATGCTGGTTTTAACTGTTCATGATCTAACGAATCATCTTTAAAGTTAAACGGCAATTTACCACCAAAGAAATTTTGATCTAGGGTATTATAAGCGCCACCTAAAAAGGTACCAAACTTATGCATTGCAGGACCAAAATTTCGAGTAGAATAAAGCTCATCGTACAACCATGAATTTTGGTAAGCTTCTGTAAATGAGGTTAAGTCTTTACCACCATTTTCTTCGGATGGCTCTGTCGCTAAAGCTGCAAAAATAGACTCAGCTGCTAACATACCTGATTTCATCGCAGTATGATTACCTTTGATCTTGGCAAAGTTAATAGTACCAGCATCACAACCAACAATTAATCCACCTGGCATAGTCATTTT
>JAQWHO010000031.1 GCA_029249355.1 Thalassotalea sp. | reverse complement strand
GCTGCCGCTGCGATGATCAAAGAAATTTCAGAAGCCGTTTTAATTGGTTTTAACCCGTTTAATACTGAATTGCTTTGGTCAAAAATGTTACGTGAAAGTTTTTGGGGATTAGGCGGTGGACCTGTTTTATATTCAGCTATGAGCGCTATTGATACTGCGCTTTGGGATATAAAAGCGAAAGCATTAGGCGTGCCTGTTTATCAATTATTAGGTGGCAAAGTAAATGACAAGTTACGCACTTATGCTAGCCAATTACAATTTGACTGGGACGTTGAAATTAAGAAATTATTTCAACCTGAAGAATATGCCGAAGCCGCTTTAAAAGCGGTTGCAGAAGGTTATGATGCAGTAAAAGTGGATCCTATCGTTTATAACCTTGATGGCACATCATCGTTTGATCGCACTAAATTATTTACCAAACCGCAAATGCGTTTATTTGGTGACAGACTTCGTGCTATAAGAAATGCAGTGGGCGAAGATGTTGATATTATTTTTGAATCTCACTCACTTATGGGCGCAGCATCTGCCATTCAAATGGGGGAGGTCGTTGAAGAAGTCGGTTGTATGATGTACGAAGAACCGGTGAATTACCTTAATTCAAAAGTGCATAAAAAAGTGTCTGATAACGTGAATGTTCCTATCGCTGGAGGCGAACGTTTGTATCATCGTTGGGATGTAAGGCCTTATTTTGAAGATCAAAGTATTGATGTTCTTCAACCGGATGTCGGTTTGTGCGGCGGATTTACTGAAGCTAAAAAGGTCTGTGATTATGCCGATGTTTACGATATTCGTATTCAAGCACATGTTTGTGGTGGCCCAGTGGCAACAGCAGCGTCTTTACACTTAGAAACAGCAATTCCTAACTTTTTAATTCATGAACATCATACTTATGCGACTAAAGCGTGGAATCGTGAATTATGTATTCAAGACCCTCAACCGGTAAATGGCTTTTTTGAAGTGACAGAAGTACCCGGTTTAGGCATAGAATTAAACGATGACATTGTTTATCGTTCTCCTAATGTGACAGTAAAAGCGTTGAAATAGTAAATATTACTCTGTAAAAGTTATTAAGTGAGAAGTTATTCAGTAAAAATTATTGAAGAATAGTTAACGTTGTTCTTCTTATTTCATATGTAAAAGTTATATTTTCATGGTCATACTTTAAAAGATAATAAAGGAATAAGCATGTCTTCTGATAGGTTCGGTACAAGTGCTAATTACAAACAAAAAGAGCAAGGCTATCGCGATAAAGCGCTAAAGCTTTTCCCTTGGTTATGTGGGCGTTGTGCTCGTGAATTTCTATATTCAAATTTAAAAGAGCTAACCGTTCATCATGTCGATCATGATCACACTAACAATCCGAATGATGGCAGTAATTGGGAGTTATTATGCATTTATTGTCACGATAATGAGCATGCAAAATACACTGAACATGCACAATATAAAACTGAAATAAAAGCAGGGGAGAGTAATCAAGATACTGCTACTCATAACCCTTTTGCAGATTTAAAAGCCATGATGAAAAAATAGCGATAAGCATTATATATAATCAACAGGTAAAGCGGTTGTATACTTAATTTCTTCCATAGCAAAGCTTGAGCTAATATCTGCAAAACTGGCTTGTGTGATCAGTTTTTTATAAAATGCGTCATAGGCCTTCATGTCAGAAACCACGACTCGCAGAAGATAATCAACTTCACCACTCATTCGATAAAATTCACTGATCTCGGGAAAGTCTTTAGAGACTTTACTAAAGTCATTTAACCAATCAGGGTTATGCTGATTCGTTTTGATCATCACAAAAACAGTGAGCCCCACATTAAGTTTTTCGGGATCAGCTAACGCGACGCGGCCTTTAATAATGCCACTTTTCTCCATCGCTTGAATACGCCGCCAGCAAGGAGTGGTTGATAAGCCAATTTGTTTCGCAATATCACTGACTGACTGAGTACAATCATCTTGTAAAATTTTTAATATTTTCTTATCAAATGCGTCCATAATATTTCTCGAAGAGTTAAATATTCAATGATTACGTTTAAGTATTGAATGGGTAGTAGAATACTGTTCTATTATTACTGGCTTTTCAAGAAAAGCATTGTATAACTTTAACTTTAAATCGCTGACTTAAAATTTATAGATGCGTTGAGTATTTAGGAAACACAGGATATTCAATTCGTCATCTCTAAATAACTCACTTTGGGTAAGTTGTTGCCAGTACGTTTGATAGCTTTTGGAAAATAAGCATAACGGAAAATTACTGGCGAGCATTACTCTATTAATGCCAAAATATTTTAAACACGTTTTAATCACTTTTATTTGCCAAGCCGTATGATAGTTTCTATTTATCATTTCAAATCCTGAACATTTTATTGTGCACTGCTCAAACAAACTCAACTTTTCAATGGCTTGCTGCCAGTTTTTCCAATGCTGTGTATTTTCTTTAGTATCTTCAGTATTGGATTTTTCGTCCTTAATAGGAGAAGTGTAAGGAGGAAAACCTGCATGGTTAATAATGACATTTAAACTTGGGTTATCAGTAAGAATGGCGACCAGTAATTCAACCGCAGCTAAATTTTCTAATGGCATCTGTAATTCAAAAATTAACTGATGCTTAGCCAGTTGTTGAAAATTGATTTTGATTTGCTCGTTCGATAAATACTCAAGGGCGTTATCATCGAGAATATCGCGCACTCCAACAACCGATGAAAAGTTTTGAATACGCGCTATTGATGCTAAAAACTGTTCAGAGTTAAGTGATAAATCTATCGCTGCAATTGATTTGAAAGGCAGTTGACAATGAGCTTCTAACCAAGCGATTTCTCGCCATGGTTGATGATTATCATATCCTGCTTCAATATGAACAAACCCGGCAAGGGTTAACTCATTGGTGAGTTGTAAATGCTTTTCACTAAAGCTCTTATTAATAATACTTTTATCAGACCAGAAAGGCGGGTTTTCTGGTTTTAACCAGTGATACTCACCTTGTTCAAGATCGAATAAATGCAAATGGGGATCGATAATATTCATAGAAATTATATTCTTTTTGTCATATCAACGTTCCGTTTACTGAACGGTATAACCGCCGTCTATAACTTGCAGACTGCCGGTAATGAATTTTGCTTTGTCTGATGCGAGAAAAAGCACTAATTCAGCGACTTCTTCTGGTTGGCCTAAACGGTTTAGTGGTTGTAAAGCGGCTTCTTCTTCATGAACATTGTTTTTATCTGCGCCTGAGCGTTGGCAGTAATTATCAATCGCTTGGTGATAAAGCGGTGTTTCTATTGTGCCAGGGCAGACAGCATTCGCTCTAATATTATATTTTGCATAATCTAAAGCGGTAGTTTTAGCGATAGAGGCGAGGGCTGCTTTACTTAAGTTGTAAGCAAAAGAGTTATGTTTAGCGACTAAAGCTTGTTCAGATGACATTAAAATAATCGCGCCATTATTATTCTTTTTCATAGTGGGTAATACAGCTTTAATAGCAGAATAAGCGCCTTTGACATTAATGTTAAAAACATTATCAAACTCTGCTTCGCTTGTATTTTCAATAGAGCCCGAAAAGTGGATGCCGGCATTTGAAATGAATACATCAATCGGAAATTCAGCACTAATTTCGTCAATAATTTCTGTGACTTGTTTACTGTTAGTTACATCGCATAGTTTAAATTCACCAAACTCGCATGGGGTTAAATCTAAATTAAACACACGATAATGATTAGCGAGGAATAGTTTTACAATGCTCAAGCCGATACCTGAACTACCGCCGGTGACAATACATGTTTTTTTCATATGAATTTCAAATGTACAATTTGGGTTATCATACCCAATGCAGCGTTATTCGGCTAGTTGAGTTACTTTGAAAAAGGCATAAAAAAATCAATGTGTAAGGACATTGATTTTTTTAGGGAAGAGTATTTTTTTTAAATAAAGGCTATTTTTTAGTTGGTGCTAAATAACCAATGCCAGATAATTGCTTTTCATCAAAGGTATTAACCACATCACCAATAACTATAAGAGTTGGCGGTTTTACTTGATATTTTTCGACGATTTCTTCAAGAGATTCTAAACAACCACGATAGACTTTTTGATCTGGTGTTGTGCCTTTATGAATAAGTGCTGCTGGCGTATTCGAGCTTCGCCCCGCTTTTATCAATTGTTGAGTGATCACCGGCAGACTTTTTACGCCCATATAAAAAACCACAGTTTGTTTTTCATCTTTTAATGCTTGCCAAGGAAGGTCTAATTCACCGCAACCTTTTACATGCCCAGTAATAAAGGTACAACTTTGTGCGACTTGTCTATGAGTTAAGGGGATACCGACATAACTGGTACATGCCGAAGCTGCTGTCATTCCTGGAACAATATGGCATGCAACATTATTCGCTAAAGCATATTGTGCTTCTTCACCACCACGGCCAAAAACAAAAGGATCACCACCTTTTAAACGCACTACTTTTTTAGCGAGTTTTGCATGATCAACTAATAATTGATTGATGCCTTCTTGGGGTACACGGTGCTCAGCTTGCTTTTTACCTACATATATTCTTTCGGCAGATTCAGGCACTAAAGCCATAATTTCCTTGCTGACTAAACGGTCATAAATAACAATGTCAGCTTGTTGAATAAAGCGATAGGCTTGAAGTGTTAATAGTTCCGGATCGCCTGGTCCTGTGCCGACAAGGGCAACTTCGCCGGAAACGAAAGTTTGTTTCGCAGAATGCGGTAAATACATCACTAACATCTTAAATAGCTGAACAAGAGTCCTATATTAACGATTAACAGCTAAGCAATCCATTGTATTCTGATGTAAGGACTAGACAATTTTTCTCTTAGTTATTCTTATGTGGTGAGAGTTATTTTTTAGAGCATCATTAACGATCATAATTCGTTAGGAGGATTTATTAAGGAAATTTAATTCGGAGATTTATGTCGCGTAAAATCAAATATCAAGGATATTTTTTAACCGTCGATTAACCGCTGTTTAGAAAAAGGTGAATAAATGACATTTTTATCGGAAAACTTATCTATTAGCAAAAAAAAGGTATGTAGACTAACTACATACCTTTCTTAAAAGATTAAAATAATCGTATTTATTGTAAGTGAAAAAGCTTATTTGCTTAATGCTTCACCTAAATGTGGACGAATATCTTTTAGAATTTCTTTTAACAATCCAGGGCTACTTGCAACAATGTTTCCAGATTGAATATGATTATGACCACCTGTAAAGTCAGTGACTAAACCACCTGCTTCAATCACCATTAATTCACCTGCCGCTGTGTCCCAAGGTTTTAAGCCAATTTCAAAGAAACCATCAACACGACCTGCAGCTACATAGGCTAAATCAAGTGCTGCTGAGCCAGCACGACGCATATCAGAGGTTTTTTCAAATAACGCTTGAAACATATTCATATAGGCAGGCATATGTTGTTTCTTTTTAAACGGGAAGCCCGTTGCTAAAATTGCACCGGTTAATTCTTTATTTTGTTTTACACGGATACGAAAGCCATTCAGCTGAGCACCTTTACCACGACTAGCCGTGAAAAGTTCTCCGCGAATTGGATCATATATAACGGCTTGATCAAGTTTGCCTTTTACTTTTAAAGCAATTGAAACGGCAAAATGAGGGATGCCTTTTACAAAGTTTGTTGTACCATCAAGGGGATCAATTACCCATTGGAAGTCGCTATCTGCACCTTCGTGCTGACCTGTTTCTTCACCAATAATTGAGTGCTCTGGGTATGATTTACGAATCGTGTCTACAATCGCTTGTTCTGCTGCAATATCAACATTCGTTACAAAATCGTTTGTTCCTTTCGATTCAATTTCAATTTTATCTGCTTGCTCGAAAGCACGAGTAATTACGTTACCTGCAGTACGCGCAGCGCGCACAGCAATATTTAGCATAGGATGCATACCATCACCTTAATAATTTAAACAACTTTGTAAAAGAACGAGACCTAATTTCTCCACTCAGAAATTAGCGGCGCGTATTGTAACAAAACATCGCTGTTTAAGCGAATCTATTTGCTTATCTTAAAATAATATTTTATCTCGATATTAGTTATAGCGTATTTCTAAGGAGTTAAAAGTAAAAGCTACATTATATTTCTTATACATTTAATGACTTATACAGAATTATTTGCACTAGAAAACAGTAAGAAATCAGATGATTTTTTCTCAGTACAAGGATATTGTTCTGTGTTAATATTGTCAGCATTTTTTAGGCTGTAGGCCATTACCAGAGAGTGAGTTAATAAAAATTAACTTATTGCCAAAGAGAGACAATAGCATCATGTTAGATTCAGTTCGTATTGTGTTAGTAAACACATCTGATTGCCGTAATATCGGCTCTGCCGCTAGGGCAATGAAAACAATGGGATTAAGCCAATTAGTATTGGTTGATCCCATTGAAATGCCAAACGGCCAAGCACAAGCACTTGCCGCCGGTGCAACAGATGTTTTAGCGAATGCGAAAGTCGTTAATACGTTAGAAGAAGCGATTACTGATTGTGGGTTAGTAGTTGGCACAAGTGCACGTTCACGCACGCTACCTTGGCCGATGTTAGATCCGCGAGAGTGTGGTGAAAAATTAATTTCAGAAGTGGGGGATTACCCTGTTGCGTTAGTTTTTGGTCGTGAAAGCAGTGGTTTAACGAATGACGAATTACAACTTTGTCATTTTCATGTGCAGATTCAGGCTAATCCAGAATATAGCTCGTTGAACTTAGCTATGGCAGTTCAAACGTTAAGTTACGAAGTGCGCATGGCATTTTTAGCGCATGAAAAAGCACAAGAACAAGCGCAATTTGATAATCAAACAAAAGAAAAAAATAGTGACGATGACGAATACCCTGTTGTCGAAGAAACAGAAAGAATGTTTGAGCATTTTGAACAAGCATTAAAAGCGACTGGTTTTATCCAACCGAGTCACCCTGGATTAGTGATGACAAAGTTAAGACGATTTATTAATCGCGCTCGACCTGACAGTAAAGAAGTGAAAATGTGGCGTGGAATGTTGTCTTCAGTTGAAAAGTCAGCAAAACGCAATCAGCAATAGCAATCAGTAATAAAATATAGGAAATATTATGTTTAGCCGTATCAAAGAAGATATTAAAAGTGTCTTTGATAGAGATCCTGCAGCTCGAAATACCTTTGAAGTTTTAACCAATTACCCTGGCATGCATGCAATTTGGATCCATCGGTTGAGTAATAAGTTATGGCGAAATAACTTTAAGTTAATCGCTCGTTTATTATCGACTTTCTCTCGTTGGTTAACGGGGGTAGAAATACACCCTGGAGCTACGTTAGGGCGTCGATTTTTTATTGATCATGGTATGGGCATTGTTATTGGTGAAACGGCTGAAATAGGAAATGATGTTACTATATATCATGGCGTGACATTAGGCGGTGTTAGCTGGAACGGTGGTAAACGTCATCCTACTCTAGAAGACAATGTCGTTATTGGTGCCGGTGCACAAGTACTAGGTCCGATAACTATTGGCAAAGGCGGTAAGGTAGGCTCTAATTCGGTTGTTGTAAAAGATTTACCTGCTGGTGCTACTGCTGTTGGTATTCCAGCACGAATTGTTAACCCTAACAAAGATAGTTCTTCGGAAAAAAGAGACGAAGTCGCGAAAAAATATGGCTTCGACGCTTATGCTGTTTCTGCAGATAATCCTGATCCTGTGGCAAAAGCCATAGGGCGATTACTTGATCATATGCATTTAATGGATAATAAAGTTGCGGTGCTTTGCAAAGAAATCAATCAACTGGGTGGAGAAGTTTGCCAAGAAGCGTTACCTGAATTACGTGTCGGTGAATTTGATGAAGATGAAAAAGCCGCAGCAAAAAGGCGTGAATCTCATGTTGAGTCATTCGATCCTGAAATTTAATCTTTAAGGTTCAGGTCTGTACTTCAGGTCTGTACTTCAGGTCTACACTAAAGCCAGTTTTGTAATTTTTATATTGATAAAAGTAAAATTGGTAGCAAAACAGAGAAACTGGGTGGATAATGTTGATTTTTAATTCCGCTCAGCATAATCTTACTGACATTAACCTTGTGATTATTATGACTTGAACGACTTGGATGATTTGAATTTTTTGTGAAACAATTAACACTAAAAAACATTTTTGTACTTTTTATGCTTGTTCTATTTAATGTGCAAGTTTTTGCTAGTACGTTAAAATCTTGTTCACAAATGATGATGTCTACTGTTTCAGCTAACTCTCAAGTATCAATCGATTCCGGTAATGAAGTAAACCCTCATCAAATGATGGATCATAGCCAACATAATATGATGTCATCTGCTGATATTAGTACGAGTGAAGATCAAGGTAGTGAACTTATAAACAACTGTTGTGCTGATAATTGTTTCTGCGACATTGCCAGTTGCAATTACAGCAGTGTTGCGCACCATACAACATCAAAAATTATATCTCATGATAGTCTTGAGGCTAAAATTTTATTTGTTGAATTGAGCCACCAAAACCAATTTTTATCTTACTTATTTAAACCTCCCATTTTTAGTTAATCCTAGGACAGATCTGTCCGTTTTAATCTTATGAACTTTTCAAATACAGCATTGATAGAAAATGCTGTAAATGAAACACAATATACTCATGATTTTCATCTTATTAACCATTTGATTTTATTTTAAATCAAATGAAAAAAGGCAACGTGATGTCATTTAAAACAGTGTTAAACAATAAATTATCTACTATTTCCCTTGGGCTATTCATCGGCGTTATATTCGGTTTGATCATTGGCGTCTACTTCAATAAAGTCAGTGGTATTTCCATTAAGCAAAGTGCTACATCGTTGAATCATTCGATTCCACATCATTCAACTCCAAATACTTTAAAGTCAGAACCTTTAGATAACAGCAAAAGTGAACCACTCTATTGGGTAGCGCCTATGGATGATAATTATCGTCGAGATAAACCCGGTAAGTCTCCAATGGGCATGGATCTTGTTGCTGTTTATGCAAGTTCTGGAGAAGAAAATAATAGCAAAGGAACGGTGACAATTAATCCGAGTGTAGTGAATAACCTTGGCGTTCGCACAGCAAAAGTGAAGTTTGGCCAATTAGATGATCAAATCAATACCGTTGGCTTTATTACCTATAACGAAGACAAACTTTCTCATATTCATCCTAGAATTTCGGGTTGGATAGAGAAGCTTTATGTTAAAGCAACCGGTGATTTAGTTGAAAAAGGTCAACCGCTATATGAACTTTATTCTCCAGAATTAGTGAATGCCCAAGAAGAATATTTATTGACGTTAGCCGCGAATGATAAACGGTTAATTTCAGCATCCGAGAGTCGTTTAAAAGCGCTGAAAATCCCTCAAAAAGTACTTGATGAAATCAAGTCGACAAGACAAGTTAAGCAACATGTTATGTTTACTTCACCACAATCTGGCATTGTTAAAGATCTAAATATTAGAGAGGGTTTTTATGTTGAGCTTGGTACTAAGCTTTTTTCCATAGGTGATCTTTCACAAGTGTGGGTTGAAGCTGAAGTGTTTGAGCGTCAATACCGAAAAATTCACCAAGGCGATAAAGTTTCAATGAATCTTGATTATCTACCTGAGCACGTTTGGCAAGGTGAAGTTGATTATATTTATCCTATTTTAGATGCCCAAACACGAACCGTTCGTGTGCGATTACGATTTGAAAATCCCGACTTTGCTTTAAAACCTAATATGTTTGCTCAAGTTACCATTCATGATTCTAACGAGCAAAAGCAGCTTTTAATTCCCAAGGAAGCGTTGATCAGAACCGGTAAACAAAATCGTGTTGTATTAGCTTTAAATGAAGGAGCTTTTAAATCAATATCGGTCAGAATTGGCAGCCAAGACGCTGATCATATTGAAGTGCTTTCAGGATTAAGAGAAGGCGATAACATTGTTGTTTCAGCGCAATTTTTAATTGATTCTGAGTCAAGTAAAACCTCTGACTTTATGCGAATGGCATTATTAGAACCGCAAAATGAAGTGGCAAATGATAAAAAAATATGGGCTGAAGCGAGCATAAAAAAGGTGATGCTAGATCGCCGTATAGTCACTATGACTCATCAAGCGATTGATGAATGGGATTGGCCAGCAATGACTATGGACTTTACCGTAAGTGAAGAAATTGATATGAGCTTATTAGCTGAGGGTTTATCGCTACATGTCGAGCTAACTCAATCAGAAAATGGTGAAAATATTCTATCTAACATCCATATTATGCAAGATATGGATGAGATGATCAGTAAGTCCGACCTCGATGATATTAATCCTTTAAGTGCTCGTGTAAAAGGTATTGTCAATAGTATTGACCTTGAGAATAACCAAGTAAATGTTTCCCGTGAAGCGATAGAAAAGTGGAATAGAGAAGCGGCAACGATGGACTTTACTGTTTCCTCTTTAATATCAATAAATGCGTTTAGACAAAGCCAAAAACTAGATTTTACTTTTGAGATAAAAGACGGCGAATTTATTATCACAACATTGCATGAAATTGAGGGTAAATAGATGATTGAACGTATTATTCAATGGTCGGTTTTCAATCGTTTTTTTGTTCTGTTACTAACCTTGATATTAATCGGTTTTGGGCTTTTTGCTTTTAATAAAACTCCCATCGATGCAATCCCTGATTTATCTGATGTTCAAGTTATTATAAAAACAAGTTACCCAGGCCAAGCACCGCAAGTGGTGGAAGATCAAGTCACTTATCCTTTAACAACAGCAATGCTTTCAGTGCCTGGCGCTAAAACTGTGCGAGGTTTTTCATTTTTTGGTGATTCATATGTATATATTATTTTTGATGACGATACCGACATCTATTGGGCGAGATCGCGAGTTTTAGAATATTTATCACAAGTCGCGTCTAGCTTACCTGAAAGTGCAAAACCGCAATTAGGACCAGATGCTACCGGCGTCGGCTGGGTGTATTTATATGCATTGGTTGATAAAACAGGGCAGCATGACATCAGCCAGTTACGCTCTCTTCAAGATTGGTTTCTTAAATACGAATTACAAACAGTTGACGGTGTTTCTGAAGTTGCAGCGATTGGCGGTATGGTTAAGCAATATCAAGTAGTTGTTCACCCAGACAAATTACGCGCCTACAATATTCCGCTGAGTATGATCCAAACGGCTATAAAACAGGGGAACCAAGAAGTTGGCGCTTCAGTGATTGAAATGGCTGAGGCAGAATATATGGTTACAGCTTCAGGCTATATCAAAAGTATCACCGACTTATCATCCATCCCATTAGGACTGAATAACCAAGGCACTCCCTTACTTTTACAAGACGTTGCTGATATTACCATTGGGCCACAAATGAGACGCGGAGTGGCAGAGCTTAACGGTGAAGGAGAAACTGTTGGCGGTGTTGTCGTGATGCGTTTTGGCGAAAATGCTCAAAAGACAATAAAGGGGGTTAAAGAAAAGCTTGAAACTCTGAAGCAGGGACTTCCTGATGGTGTTGAAATAGTGATGTTTATGACCGTTCAAATTTAATTGAAAATGCCGTAGATAATTTACAAGCGAAATTAATTGAAGAGTTAGCGGTAGTTGCCATTGTTTGTATCGTTTTCCTTTTTCATCTTCGTTCCTCATTAGTCGCTATTATTAGCTTGCCTTTGGGGATTTTAGTTGCTTTTATTATTATGTATTTTCAAGGGATTAACGCGAATATTATGTCGTTAGGTGGTATTGCTATCGCGATTGGTGCAATGACTGATGGTGCCATTGTTATGATTGAAAATATGCACAAGCATTTGGAAGCTTATTCTAAAGATAAGCCACTTACTGATGAAAACCGTTGGCAAATTGTTGCAAAATCGGCCTCAGAAGTTGGCCCCGCATTATTTTTTAGTTTGTTAATCATCACCGTTAGTTTTTTACCGGTATTTATTTTAGAAGCGCAAGAAGGGCGAATGTTTGCTCCGTTAGCATATACTAAAACCTATGCTATGGCTGCATCGGCAGGACTTGCTATTACGTTAATTCCAGTACTGATAGGGTATTTTGTCAGAGGGAAAATAATGGCTGAACGAAAAAACCCTATAAACCGCCTGCTGATTGCGATTTATATGCCCTTTTTGAAAACTGTATTACGCTTTCCAAAGTTAACGATAATAGCTGCATTAGTGATCACTTGGGTGGGCTTTATGCCAATGAGCAAAATTGGCAGCGAGTTTATTCCGCCTTTAGATGAAGGCGATTTAATGTATATGCCAACGACTTATCCAGGGGTTTCAATAGGCAAAGCACGCGAATTGCTCCAACAAACGAATAAGCTCATTAGTACCGTTCCTGAAGTGGAAAATGTTTTTGGTAAAGTTGGCCGTGCAGAAACCGCCACGGATCCCGCGCCATTAACTATGATAGAAACATTTATTCAGCTAAAGCCTCAATCACAATGGCGAACTGGTGTTACAACAAAGAGTTTAAAGAAGGAACTAGATGCGCTTGTTAAATTTCCTGGTGTTACTAATGCGTGGGTAATGCCAATTAAAACGCGTATTGATATGTTGGCAACAGGTATTAAAACGCCTGTAGGGATCAAAATTGCGGGTGCGATATCAATGTTATTCAAAATATAGGATTACAAATAGAAACGTTACTTAATGACGTTGAGGGTACTGCTTCTGTTTATTCTGAGCGAGTTGCGGGTGGACGATATATTAAAGTTGATATTAATCGGATTAAAGCCGCCAGATACGGACTGAATATTTCAGATGTTCAACAAGTGGTTGCAACGGCGATTGGCGGACTAAATGTTGCTCAAACAGTTGAAGGATTAGAGCGATACCCTATTAATTTACGTTACCCACAAGATTATCGAGATTCCCCTGAACAATTAAAACTGCTTCCCATTGTTACTATGTCAGGACAAAGAATTGCGTTAGCAGATGTTGCCAATATTTATGTTGAAGAGGGTCCACCAGGCATAAAAAGTGAAAATGCTCGTATTAACGGCTGGACTTATATTGATATTGAAGGCATTGATATTGGAAGTTATGTCATTAAAGCCCAAGAGAAACTAGCGAACGATCTTTCATTACCGGCAGGCTACTCAATAACTTGGGCGGGTCAATATGAATATATGGAACGCGCAAAAGCGAAATTGACTTATATATTGCCGCTAACACTCGCGATTATTATTGTCTTACTTTACTTAAGTTTTAGAAGCTTTGCAGAAGTGGCTATTATTATGGGGACATTACCTTTAGCTATGATCGGCGGTGTGTGGCTGTTATACCTTGAAGGCTTTAATTTCTCTGTAGCTGTAGGTGTCGGTTTTATTGCCTTAGCAGGCGTGGCGGTGGAAATTGGCGTACTGATGCTGGTGTATTTAAACCAAGCTTATATACATGCTAAAAATCAATGTGATCAACAGAACCAATGCTTTGATCAAATAGATCTTATAAAGGCGATTATTCAAGGAGCGGGTATGCGGTGTCAGTGACCATT
>JAQWHO010000030.1 GCA_029249355.1 Thalassotalea sp. | reverse complement strand
ATCAATTAGGCTGCGAAGCCATTGGTGCTATCAAGATCAAAAGTATGCAGCCATTCATAAAGCGTTAAAGTCAGCAAAGCAATTTTATGGACTTAAAGAAAAGTATGTTGATGGCTTCGAAGCGCTGGGGACTAAAAAGTTTGATACGGCTAGTGCGCTCTATAAAGCTTATGAAGAAGAAATACATCAGTTTGATACATCGTATCGAATTTTCTCTGAAAACTCCCTTAAAGCGTCACAGAATGGCTCTGACATATTAAAGTTAACTGGTTTAGTTGATGATATTGAAAGCTTGTATGTTAACTGGTACTTACATGATTTTGCTGTTGCTTGGGGTAAGCTCGTTGATAAAGAGTCGTTACTTGAAAATTGGAAGCTACCATTTATTCATAATCAATATGACTTTTATAATCGTGAAGTTCAGTCAGTATTACAACAACCGAGCGTAAAACGTGTTTTTGTTATTATTTCTGATGCTTTCCGATATGAATGCGCAAAAGAAATTCATGACTCTATTAATAATCGTAATCGCTACAAGTCTGAACTGAAGTCTCAACTAGGTGTTGTTCCGTCTTACACACAAGCAGGTATGGCTTCATTGCTTCCTCATAAAAAGTTTACAGCTCATTTAAATAAAAATGTGGAATATAAGCTTGATGGGTTGTCTGCACACGGTACAGATAATCGACATAAGATTCTTCAAGCACATCGTGGTATTGCTTGTACTTATGATGAAGTAATGAAGTGGACAAATCAGCAATATCGAGATTTAGCGCAAGACTCATCGGCAATTTATATTTATCACAATAAAATTGATGCTATTGGTGACGATGGTGGTACAGAAAATGAAGCGTTTTTAGCTGCACGCGATGCAATTGAAGAAATTGATAAGTTAATTATTCGTATTTTTGACAAACTTAAAGGCGGTAGAGTTATTTTAACCGCTGATCATGGTTTCTTATTCAACCAAAGTGATGTTACTGAGTCTGATAGGACTGAACTTAAGACGAAACCAGCAGGTACTAAGCTTTCTAAGAAGCGTTACTTGGTTGGCAAAAATTTACCAACGGGTGAAAGCTATTGGGTTGGCAAAATGTCGAATACGTCTAACGTAGATCAAGACTCTGATGCAGAATTTATTGTTCCTCGTGGCAGTAACAGGTTTCATTTTGTTGGTGGTGCCAAATTTATTCATGGCGGTATTATGCCACAAGAAATTTGTGTTCCTGTTATGCATTTACGAGCTATTCACTCAATGGTTAAGCAAAAGCAAACTAAGCAAAAAGTTGGTGTTGTTCCGTTAAACAGCCCTGTAAAAATTGTATCAAACATTGATCGTATTCAATTCTTACAAGCTGATCCTATTGGTGATAAGTATAAACCTCGTGAGTTACAAATTTGGATTGAAGATCCTGATGGCAACAGAGTTAGCTCAAGCGAGAAAGTATTATTTGATTCGGCATCAGACAAAATGGAAGAACGTAAAAGAAACGTTCAAGTGAAATTAGAAGGTAGCGGTTTTGACCGTACCATAAGTTATAAGTTGATAATGGAAGATACTGAAAGTAAAACCAAAACAACTCACTCAGTGACTATTGACTTAGCTTTTGAAGATGACTTTTTTTAGGGGACTATAGCTGTGAACAATGAAAATGGAATAAATGATGCTACTTCAGCAGAAGATAGCAGAGATAAAAACGTCAGCGTAGATGTTCATGTTCACTTACATGACGATGAACAAGCATCACAGCTTGATGCTACTGAACAAGCCTCTGAGTCAGTGTCTCCTACATTTGAAGAAGAAAAAGCTGATCTTCGTGGTATGGATCTAGATGATTTAATGACAACCGAATTTAAAGGTCGCGTTGTTAGAAAAGATTTAACTAAGCAGCTTAAAGAAGGGGCTAATGTACCTGTATATGTATTGGAATACTTACTTGGTATGTATTGTTCGTCGGCTGAAGATGAGCTGATTAATGAAGGGATGAAAAACGTTAAGAAGATCTTAACTGAAAACTATGTTCGTCCTGATGAAGCTGAAAAAGCAAAGTCGTTAATTCGTGAAAAAGGCACTTATAAAGTTATTGATAAAGTGACGGTAAAGCTTAATCAGAAGAAAGATATATATGAAGCAAACCTTTCTAATTTAGGCATTAAAGATGCGGTAGTACCTAACAATATTGTTAAACAAAATGAAAAGCTTTTAACTGGCGGTATTTGGTGCATTATCACGCTGAGTTACTTTTATGAGGAAGGTCAGAAAATATCGCCTTTTAGTGTTTTTAGTTTAAAACCAATTCAAATGCCTTCGATGAATATGGATGAAGTGTTTGAGGCTCGTAAAAAGTTCACACTTGACCAGTGGATGGATGTTTTACTTCGCTCAATAGGCATGGAGCCAGCAAACCTTGATCAAAGAGCAAAATGGCATTTAGTTGCTCGTATGATCCCTTTTGTAGAAAACAACTATAACGTTTGTGAACTTGGCCCTCGTGGAACAGGTAAATCCCACGTTTATAAGGAGTGCTCACCTAATTCTTTACTAGTTTCTGGTGGTCAAACAACCGTTGCTAATCTGTTTTATAACATGTCATCTCGCCAAATTGGTTTAGTGGGGATGTGGGATGTTGTCGCTTTTGATGAAGTAGCTGGTATCCGTTTTAAAGATAAAGACGGTGTACAGATCATGAAAGATTACATGGCATCTGGTTCATTCTCTCGTGGTCGTGATTCTATCGAAGCTAAAGCATCGATGGTATTCGTGGGGAACATTGATCATAGCGTTGAGACCCTTGTTAAAACGAGCCATTTATTAGCTCCATTTCCAGATGAGATGATTGATTCTGCATTTTTTGATCGCTTCCACGGTTATATCCCTGGTTGGGAAATCCCTAAGATGCGACCAGAGTTTTTTACAGATCGCTTTGGTTTGATCACTGATTATTTGGCTGAGTACATGCGTGAAATGCGCAAAACAACATTTTCAGATTCTATTGATAAGTTCTTTAAGCTTGGTAATAATTTAAACCAACGTGATGTTATTGGTGTACGTAGAACAACATCAGGCTTGTTAAAGCTGTTAGTGCCTCATGGTGATTATTCCAAAGATGAAGTAAGAACCTGTTTGATCTATGCGCTTGAAGTACGTAGACGTGTAAAAGAGCAACTTAAGAAGATTGGTGGCATGGAATTCTTCGATGTTAATTTTAGTTATATTGATAATGAAACATTAGAAGAGTTCTTTGTTAATGTACCGGAGCAAGGTGGATCAAACTTAATACCAGCAGGAATCCCTAATGCAGGTGTTGTTCACTTTGTTAGTGAAGGTTCATCAGGAAAGTTAGGTATTTACCGACTAGAAACACAAATGACTCCTGGTACAGGCAAACACTCTACCTCTGGTCTAGGCCCCGATACTATGGCTAAAGATCAGGTGAGAGTTGGTTTTGAGTATTTTAAAGGCAACTTAAACCGAATAGCAGCAAACTCAAGATTTTCTGAACATGAATTCCACCTACACTTTGTAGATCTTCAAACCTCAGGAAACAGCCATTCAGCAAGTCTTGCATCATTAGTTGCTAGTTGTTCGATATTGCTGAATAAACCTATGCAAGAGTCTATGGTTGTACTTGGTAGCATCACTTTAGGTGGTGTTGTTAACCCAGTTCAAGACTTAGCTTCAAGCATGCAAGTGGCTTTAGAAGCAGGAGCTACCAAAGTATTACTACCAATGGCATCTGCTACGGATATCCCAACCGTTCCAGCAGAAACTTTTACTAAGTTCCAAGTGAGCTTCTATAGCGACCCTGTTGATGCTGTCTACAAAGCATTAGGTGTTCAGTAGTAATCATGAATAAAACCAATCAAATAATAATTAAGTTTTAAGTATATGAAGATGACATTAAATAAAGAACAGATTTTAGCTATTGAAAAAGCAGGTTTTTCTTCTCAAGAAGAAGTTATAAATGAACTTATAAATCCAACGGATAAGCATGAGCTTTCAACAAAATTTTTGTTGAGCTTACTAAAAATTGCAAATGCAACATATCGTGCTGGTTTTCCAATAATAGATGATAATACTTATGATAATGTTTATTTAAAAGAATTGATTCAAAGAGAACCCAAACACCCATATTTAACTTCTATAGAGCCTGAGGCTCTACAAAATGAGAAAACACTTAAGCTGCCCAAAAGAATGTTGTCTACTGACAAATCCTACAGTTTTGATGAAATTAAAAAGTGGGTAAAAAAGCTAAAGAAGGCAGCTAACGAAATAGATCTTAATTTGAATGAATTAGAAATAAGAATAACACCAAAGCTTGATGGCTATGCTGGATATGACGATGGTACAACCT
>JAQWHO010000029.1 GCA_029249355.1 Thalassotalea sp. | reverse complement strand
GGAGAGTCTGGTTTAACTTTTAACCCTGGAGTTATTGCAGGTGGGACTGAAGTATTGACTGGCGATAAACCTAACTCTTTTGATGTTTATGGAAAAACCAATATTGTTGCACAAAAAGCATCAGTTCGTGGGGATATGCGTTTTATTAGTAACCAGCAACGCGAAGCGGTTAAAGAAAAAATGTCGCAAATTGTTGCAACAAATTTACCTCAAGCATCGGCAAATATCTCTTTTAGAGACGGTTATCCAGCTATGGTTGCGAGCGAAGGCAATAAAAATTTACTCGATATATTTAGCAAATTGAGTCAGGATATGGGGTATGGGGGCGTACATGCTTTTCCACCGGAAAAACGTGGTGCAGGAGATGCCGCTTTTGTTGCTGATCATGTCGATACAATTGATGGTTTAGGGGCAAGTGGTGGTGGTAGTCATTCAACTAGAGAATACTTAGATGTTGAATCGTTAAGAGTGGCAACCAAACGAACAGCGATATTTTTATATCGATTATCACAACCAAACTCGTAACTAAGTTGTCGAGGTGCTGATGGCAATTGGTTGTTTTTTTACCTATTAATGTAAGTGGTAGCGAATGCGATTACGACATATTGAAATTTTTAATGCGGTATATACTTTAGGCTCAGTCAGCGCAGCGGCTGAGTCTTTACATATTACTCAGCCCACAGCAAGTAAAACACTACAGCACGCAGAGCTGCAGCTGGGCTTTAAGCTTTTTGAACGGGTAAAAGGCCGTTTGATCCCAACCGTTCAAGCAAAAATTCTTTATGAAGAAACCTTGGAAATTATTGACAAAGTTTCTTCATTAAATAAAACGGCAAAAAATATTCGCACAATTGAGCATGGCTCGGTCAGGATTGCGTCTGTACTGGCGCTTGGTTTGGAGTTTATTCCCAAGGCAGTCGTTGCTTTTCGAAAAAATAATTTAGGTATCCATTTTGAGATACAAACGCATCATACGCAAAGCCTGCTGTCGGAATTAAAGGAGTATGATAAGGATATTGCCTTGGCCTTTAGCCCTGAAAATGAAGTGGGCATGAATTATTTACTGCTTGGGCAAGGTGAATTTGTTTGTATTTATTCGGGTCATGAATTTGACCATAGCCCTAGTAGAATTAAGTTGGCCGATATCGCTAATCATCAATTGATCAGTATTGGGAACAGTGGCAAATTAGGCAATCAGATTGTCGAGCAATTACATCAAGCTAACATTAAAACGTTGCCTGTGATCACCGCACAAACCTATTTTATGGCACTTAACTTTGTTGCTGCAGGTGGCGGTGTTGCCATTGTTGATGAGTTCACTGCTCGCTCACATGGATTAAAACCAGTGAAATATAAAGCCTTTGATCCTCCTATTGCGTTTTCTGTTGAGGCTGTACATCTGGAAACTAAAGTCCCGTCGAAATCTTGCATTGAATTTTTAGAATATTTGAAAAATTCAATTGAAACACTGCCAAAAAGCCCTTAACTGGCATGATTTATTATTACTCGAGGAAGGTTATTTAATGTTCTGTTATTCATTTAATTCTCGTCAAACAAGTAAATTGTTAACTTTATTTGTTTGTATTTTGCTTTTATTTATTTTTTCCTCTCAAGTACTGGCTAAACAACGTGCTCGAGAACTTGGCATTATTGTGGGTTATATGGAGCCGGGTAAAAATAATGCCATCACTGATGTGCCTGGCGTAAAGGTGGGGCAGGTGACCCTAATTAATAATACACGGAGGATGCATACCGGGGTGACAGCAATATTACCTCATGACGGCAATATTTATCAGGAAAAAGTCCCCGCGGGTTTTTTTCAGGCCAATGGTTACGGCAAGATGATGGGCATTTCTCAAATTGTTGAATTAGGAGAAATAGAAACACCGATATTGTTAACCAATACTTTAAACGTTGCAGAAAGCGCACAAGGGATTATTGACTGGACACTCAATTTATCAGGCAATGAGCAGGTAGGGTCAGTAAATGCTGTTGTTGGCGAAACTAATGATGGCCGTATCAATGATATACGCCAACGTTTTGTTAGTCCTAAACACGCACTTGAGGCGATTGCTGCGGCTAAGTCAGGAAAGGTGGAAGAAGGTAATGTTGGGGCTGGCACAGGTACAGTCGCTTTTGGTTATAAAGGCGGTATGGGAACTTCTTCACGTAAGGTGGGGGAATATACCGTTGGTGTTATTTTACAGGCTAACTATGGCGGTGACTTGCAGATATTGGGTGTGCCCATTGGCAGACAGTTAAAATCTATTGAGGCGCAAAAAACTGGTCCTGATGGCTCGGTAATGATCGTTGTGGCAACCGATGCTCCCATGTCGGATCGAAACCTATCACGTCTTGCCAAGCGAGCAATATTAGGCATAGGCAAAACTGGTGGCATCATGTCTAACGGCTCAGGTGATTATGTCATCACAATTTCTACGGCAGAAAGTGTTCGGCGAAAAGCTGGCGCTAAGGCCGAGCAAGGAGAAGTACTTGCAAACAGACAAATGACGCCATTTTTTAATGCGGTGATTGAAGCAACAGAAGAAGCGGTTTATAACGCCTTGTTTGCGGCAGAGTCCGTGGGTAAGTACAAGAGCTTACCTAAGCAAACCGTATTAAGCTTAATGAAAAAATAAATAGCTAATATAAAAATTATTTACCCTCGTTCCTATTTAATGGCTATCGATAAAAAGGTAGCCATTTTATTATTAAGGCAATTCGTACCACTGCCTATTTATTCTAGTAGGTGATAGCTGAACAATAACTAACCTCAACTCGGTTTAAGAAAAATAAAAAATAAAGGAACTAATAGCCTGTTCCACGATCTGATCTTTCGACTAAAAAACATTAGAACGTAAAGGAACAGGCATGGATAACTTAGATGATATATTTTGTGATGTCGATGATTTTTGTCGAGTATTTATTCCTCAATGGGAAAAACATCAATTAGCTGATGGCTCTAGAAAGCGTCAGCGACATAGCCGCATGACAACAAGTGAGATAATGACAATAATTATTTATTTTCATACTTCTCATTATCGAAACTTTAAAAATTATTACCTTTGCTATATTTCTCGTTTTTATAAAGACGCTTTTCCTGATTTACTTAGTTACACTCGCTTTTTAGAAGTCATGCCTAAGGCTTTAGTCCCTTTGACTAGTTATTTTACTACCCTCAAAGGTGAGCCTACAGGCATTGAATTTATTGACTCAACCAGTATAAAGGTTTGCCATAATTTACGTATTCCACAGCATAAAACGTTTAAAGGTATCGCTGAGCGTGGCAAAGGGACAATGGGTTGGTTTTATAGGTTTAAATTACACATTATCACAAATTTTAAAGGTGAAATTGTAGCGGCACAACTGACGACAGGTAATGTACATGATACTAAACCAGTCTCAGCGTTAGCAGCAGAATTAAATGGAAAACTTTACGCTGATAAAGGCTATATCAGTAAAAAACTAAAAGCAGAGCTACGTGATAAAGGCGTTGATTTAGTGACGAATGTTCGTAAAAACATGAAAGCTAAGGCACTCTCCTTATGGGATAGAGCCATGCTGTCACGTCGATTTATTATTGAAACTATAAATGTTCAGCTTAAAAATATTTCACAAATTGAGCACTCCAGACATCGAAGCTCACATGGTTTTATGCTGAATTTAATGGGTGGTCTTGTGGCTTATTGCTTAAAAGAAAATAAGCCAACCCTTAATATAAGTGACCTAGAGATGAATACTATATTTAAAGCTTAAACCGATCTGAGGTTAACTACCTTCTTACTGTTGATTAAATAGGATGTTTAATTGATCTTATTTCAACCGTGCAAGCATTAGTGGCTTAAAATGACAGCTTAAATGAAAGCCTTTAGATAGTTTTACTAAGTGGAGGGGCGAATAAGCATAGTGTCATATGATTTAGGTAATGACTTACCTTTATATCTCGATTTTATCCATTATCCAATGTCGCTTATTTTACATTACTTATTTTATTGGATAAATCTAGGTTACTGAAAGGATATGAGCTTAGTGGTAGAAGTTAAATTGATAGGTGGCTATGGCTGAAAATACATGGAAAATAGCCGCTTGCAAGTAAGTTAATATTCATATTACTTGCAAAACGGCTAGTCATTGATGCTTTTGACTTTAGTTATGCTTAAAATTCAGCGGAGACTTTTAAGAACACATAGCGGCCTAAAGGATCATAAGTGCCAGAATATCCCGTTGAACTTAGTGATGGCAGGATTGGTGGTTCTTTATCAAGGACGTTATTTACACCTGAAGTTAATCTATAGCCATTGTCAAACTGATGTGAATAGGCTAAATCAAAATAGCTTTGGCTAGATAAATGCAGAGCACCATTAGCTTCCCATTTATCAATAGATGCTTGTGAGCCAGAAAGATCCTGATCAGGGCTGGCATCATCATTAGATACTGCGCCAATATAACGCCATGATAGTGACAGTGTGCTGTTGTCATTAATTGACCAGCCCGCTCTCATCTTATGCGTCCACTCTGCTTTTGGTCTTTCACACTGAGTACCAAAATACCCGGTACAATCATAATTCACTAATGGGTCTTTAAACTCATCTTTGAAAATACGTGTGCCACGCATGGTAATGTCAACGCTACCCCAGTCTTGGGTATCTATTTTATATTGCGCTTCAACATCAAGACCAAAACTATGTAATTCACCAATATTTTGATTAGTTGTTAGTGTATAAGCGTCATCGGTACGCCACAGTGTACCAGCAGAGTCACGATGAATTAAATCACATAGCTCTGCTGCGCCCGTACGAGCACAAGTATTGATGATGTCATCAGCGTTTAAATTGCTGATAGCGTCACTAATGGTTATATCGTATAAATCGAAAGATGCATTGAACTCAGGGAGTGCCGTTGGCGTTACCACTAATCCTACTGTGTAAGTATCTGCAGTTTCCGGTGTTAATTCCGAATTACCACCTTCCAATGTACGATATTGGTTTGCTGGGTTACCAGAAATTCTTCCGTATTGCGCCTCGGTTACCCCGGTTCTCATACATTCTTGCAAGGTAAATTCAGGGTTTTCACCAGAACAAAGATCGGTACTGCCACCTAGGCCAATTGCTTGTGGTTCAAAAAATTCAAGTGCGTTTGGTGCACGTACCGCTCGGTTATAACCTGTTCGAAATTTAATATCGTCAGATATCTCCCAAGATAATCCTAATTTATAGGTATTGGTATCACCGGCTAAATTATAATCTGAATAGCGATAAGCCAGCTCCATGCTTAAATCATTTGCCCAGGCTTTATTTTGGATCAATGGTACTATAGCTTCAGCAAAAATTTCGGCAACGTCAAAACCACCAGTTATTGGAGGGTTTTTACCCGAGTTACCCGCTCTAAGTCCCTTAGCAAATACTTCGTCTGGTTCGTAATCGAGAGACTCTTCTCGATACTCAGCGCCGACAAGCACTGATACGCCATCTTCTGAACCAGGGAAAGTCACACCGTATTCAGATAAATCACCACTGACTGATGCGCTGATAAGCTTAGTTCTAGTATTACCTTTTGCAACCGCAATGGTTGCGATATAGTCTAGCGCTTCTTGAGTTACGCCGCCCCGAGAAAATACATCCCAAGGTGCACATTCTGGATCTGAGCCTTCAACCGCGACACGACATGCAGGCTGTCCGGTATTCGGGTCAATGATAACGTCTATTGCGTTAGTGATACGCGCCTTGTTGATATCATTGGTATAACGTTCGCTATAAACACTGGTGCTATATAAAGCGTTAACATCAAAGGTCCAATTATCATTAATTTCACCTGATAATCCCACTAACATGCGGTAATTGGTATGCCCAATAGAGGCGGTACGATTACCTCCTTCAATATTACGACGACCAAAGTTTAATGGTGCTCTGTCACTGCTACTATAGCCAAATTGACTACAAATAGTATTAACTTGATCAGCACTTAATAATGGATTATCACAATTGATATCGTAGGTACGATAGAAATTACCTGTCGGTGCTATTTGTGCGTCAGTTCTGTTATCCATAAACATGAATTCACTATAAAAATCAACGCTGTCATTGAGCTCGTAGTTGATAAAAGAACCTGCGGTGTAGGTTTTATCTGGGCGTTGAATATGGTTAAGCGGCCCGTAGTTAAATACCTCACCATTGTAAGGAACAAATTCACCACTGTCAGGGGAAACTAAATAACGGTCTTCATTTTCAACAACAAATGTTCCCCACGGCGTAGTAGAAGAGCCACCACATTTCGGGCCGGTACTTTTTGCACCAAGGGTACAGTTGGTATAGTCTCGATTCGCTTTGGTAATTGAGCCAATTTCACGGTAGGTCATATAAGCCGAGGCATGACCTTTGCCATCAGCAAAAGAATCTCCAGCAACGATACTAAAATCATAGGTTCGACCATCAATAATAGAGCCTTCAGGTGCATCAAACCCCCGGTCGGTGTTAAGCTCTCTCATTTGCTCATTATCGTTATTATGTTGATAAAAGCTATATTTTGCTGATGCTTTAACGCCTTCAAAATCGGTATCTAAAATAAAGTTAACAACACCTGCAACTGCATCAGAGCCATAGGTTGCCGATGCACCACCGGTTAATACTTCAACACGCTTTACCAATGCGGCAGGAATAAAGTTTAAATCGGCACCAGGTTCATTCGGATCACCGGTCATCATACGGCGGCCGTTAATTAGTACCAAGGTACGTTTTGCTTCCAAATCACGTAAGCTGACGGTTGCCGTACCGCTGGCGCCATTTGCTGTGGTGGAGTTTTGTCCCGTATACGCCGAAGGTAAGCTAGAAGCTAAATCTTCTAATCGTGTTATACCTATGCTTTCTATTGCCTCTGCGCCAATAACAGTCACAGGTGCTGAAGCAGTTACACCCTGACGGGCGATGCGTGAACCTGTAACGACGATTTTTTCAACTTGCTCATCTTCTACAATATTATTATTTTCTTCTGCTAGCGCTAGTTGGCCTAAGCCAGGTAGGGCTGCTGCCATACAAATAAGTATGGCATTTCGATTAAATTGCTTAATCATTATTGTATTCCCTATATCTAATAATTGTTATGGTTATTTCTAACTTGTCTCTTTTTCTCAGTTTTAAACAAGTAGCTAAGTCGTATAAATGACATATAGGCTTGAGCGTTTTTGTTAGCAATAAATGACGAGCCAAAAATCTTGACCAACCACTCACTTTGCTTAAGCCGATTCCAGTATATTGATTTGACAAAAATGCAACAAATTCATATGCTTTGTGAGGGTATTGATAAATGCTATAGTCTGAGAGTTTGTACAGCTATAAAGGGCTGGAGAGTGCGCCCAGTATAGCTGTACTCCTTAAAGGTATATTAGCGAGCGGGAGTTGACATAAAATAAGAAAGTACTGGCAGGGCGAAAGCTGGGGCAACATTCGCGTTGACGATAACTGCAATACTCCAATGGTTGTTTGGGGTCATCATAAAGACACTTCTTCCACCAGTTGCACCACCTGTATGTCCGACCAGAGGCATTTGGGTAAAGGTCGAGGTCACAGTTTGGGCAAATGCATCTCCCCACACTTTAGTAACTCCCGCGCTTTGATTTTTAACCATGTTTGTATTCCAACCCAAACCATAATAAGTACTTTCACCCTGACGGGTATTTTGTGGTGTGATCAGCAACTGGAAGGTATCTCTAGCCATTAACTTTCCAGAACTAACCGCTGTGCCAAACTTAATTAAATCACGCGCCGTACCAATAAAACCGCCTCCTGCCCATTTATAGCTATTATCAACATAGGGGGCATTGTTAATAGACAGCCTGTCATCTGAAACTTGGTATTGGCGCCCTCGATTTGGTGTGAGCGTATGATGATATTCCGGCAGGGTATCGGTCATTTGGGCGGGTAAGAAAATATGTGTTTGCATATAGTCTAAAAAATTTTGTTGGCCTACTTGCTCAATGGCTGCACTAATTAAGTTCCAGCCGTAGCTAGAATATGAGTAATCATTACCTGGCGTGTTTACAAGCGGATCATTCTTAAAAATGGACAATCCGTCCGACACACTTGAGTACGCTTTGTTACTGAGGAACTCTTTACCATGGTAGTGGCGAATACCAGCTAGGTGTCCGGCTAATTGTCGTAGCGTTATCGGTGCGCGCTTTTCTGGAAAACTGGGTACGTATTGTTGGATCGGTGCATCGAGATCTAATTTTTGTTGCTGATAAAGCTGACCAAGTGCTACAGAGGTCAGGGTTTTAGAGATACTGGCGATACGCAGTTTGGTATCAGGCGTCATGGAGACATTATTTTCAATATCTGCCAAACCAAAACCTTGTTGCCAAACAATTTTTCCGCAGTGAGAAACGGCTATTGAGGCGCCAATTGCGCCATATTGTTGTAAATAATTAGAAACCAATTGTTGGCTTTTGATAACAGCTTTTTGCGTATGTAGATTATTGATTGCTAGGCAGTCAGAATTGGCATGTGCGAATGCCGTAACTAGCAATGAAAAAGTTGTTACTGTGAAAAAGCGTTTTATTCTTGAATTAATTTTTGTATTAAGTCGAGCTAACATTGATTATCCTTGAAATTAAAAATGAAGCGCTGAGCCAGGTAAACTTCTATTCTGATAATTAAAAAATCGTGAATAAGTCGCGGCTGGTATATTTTTATAGCTTAATTGGCCTATATCGGCAGGTCCATGCCCTGGTGCATCGATAACTACGGCTTTTTTTGCTAAGCCAGTTTCCATAAATCCTCGACGAAAGTGATTGCGTGATTTCACCACAAAAATATCCATTTGTTCAACCGGCACGCCAGCGTGATCTAAGATACTGCGAGTCGTGACCTGATAACGCGTAGGTGTAAGCAATACCCAGTTGTTTTGACCAAAGCTTAGTGCAACTAAGTCAGAGGGTGCAGAGCCGCCAATATCATATTGCCCGATGTAGGCAACTTTGCCATTAATCTCTACTGGCTCACCAGCAAGGTTGCTGGTGTGGCCACCTAATTTAAGACTAATGTTGTCGCCAAGGGCATGGTTTTCTTTAATGGTAGCAATGGCATTTTCATCGGAAATAGTCGCGACAACAAAGTTTGAACGTTGGCGTTCAATCAGCTCGCCTAATATATGCGTTGCATCGCCAAGACGATCAGACAGATTAGCGAGTACAATAGGCTTTTGGCCGTTGTCTAAGTACTTCAGCCCTTCATTAACGCCTTGGCTAAGCTTAGGAATATCGTATTCAAATTGTTGTCGCCTTTGACTGATAAAGTTATTCATGTCGTCGGCGATTTTGGTGGCAAGTGCTTTATCGCCATTGGTTTGCACAAAAATACTCATGCCCATATCAACTACATCAGCGAAAGGAAAGCCCATAGCGACAGAAACATAGGTATTTAGGTGGCGATTTTCCCAGCGTCTTGCTCTTTCCATCATCGCTTGTGGTAAGCCCTGATGAGTGCCGCC
>JAQWHO010000028.1 GCA_029249355.1 Thalassotalea sp. | reverse complement strand
AGTTTAATAAAGATTATGTATTAGCTTCTCGATTAGATGGAGCTAACTCATTAAGAATATTACATTACTCTATTTTTCCTAACATTATTGAAAAATTAATCAGCCAGGCAACATTAGCTCAATCAGCAGCAATTTTAGACATAGCAACATTAGGATTTTTAGGTTTGGGCGCGCCTATACCGATGCCAGAATGGGGAGCAATGCTCGCTAACGGTATAGATTTATTTTATATCGCACCGTGGACGGTCTATTTACCTGGTTTAGCTATTTTATTCTCAGTTGTTGCGACCAATTTAGTGGGTGAAGGTATGAGACACGCGTTAAAAGCTCGTAAGGAAAGTTAATGAACTTACTCGATATCCGAAATCTATCTATCAAGCTAATGACTGCAAGCACACCAATATTAGCCGTTGATCGTGTGAGTTTGACGATGAAAGAAGGTGAAGTAAGAGGCTTAGTGGGCGAATCAGGTTCAGGAAAGTCATTATTAGCACAAGCCATTGTCGGCGTTTTAGATGATAAATGGCAAGTTGACGCAGATCGCTTTCATTGGCGCGGTATTGATCTTATGCGTTTAACTTTGGACGAAAGAAAAAAAATTATTTCTAAAGATGTCGCAATGATATTTCAAGAGCCTATGGCCTGTTTAGATCCAACGACAACCATAGGTGAACAACTTGAAGAAGCCGTTGATATTGAACAACTTACCGGTTTTTTCTGGCAGAAAAAGCAACAACGTAAACTTGCTGCCGCCAACTTATTACATAAAGTAGGTATTAAAAATCACGAAATATGTACCAAAAGTTATCCTCATCAATTAACAGAAGCATTATGCCAACGTGTGATGATTGCGATGGCTTTGGCAAGACGACCACTGTTATTAATTGCTGATGAGCCTACGGCTGCAATGGAAAGTACTAATCAAAACCAAATATTTCGTTTACTCGCCAGTCTGAATCAACTTAAAAACATGTCTATTTTATTGATCAGTCATGATCTAGAAAATGTAACTCATTGGACAAACACTATTACAGTGATGTATTCAGGTCAGTTTGTTGAGGCGGGTACAACTCAACACATTTTTAATCAACCGTATCATCCGTACACCCGTGCATTAGTGGATAGTAGTCCTAAAGCTAATATGCAAATACCACTCAAATCACGTTTAATGACTTTGCCTGGCAGCATCCCTATTTTACAACATCTCCCAATTGGATGTCGGTTAGGTCCAAGATGTCCAAAGGCGCAAAAAGCCTGTGTAAAAGCGCCAAAAGTTAAAAACTATCATGGCCATCAAGTTAGTTGTCATTACTCTTTAAAAGGGAGTTACTAAGATGGCTTCATTATTACAAGTGAATAATTTAAGTAAATCTTATAAGCTTGATGGTTTCTGGTTCAACCGAAAATCAATCACTGCGCTTGAACCTTTATCATTTGATATTCAAGCGTACAAAACACTCGCTATTGTTGGAGAAACTGCTTCGGGGAAATCTACATTAGCTAAGCTATTGGTGGGTGCTGAGAAGCCAACAACAGGCAGTATCAAACTTAACGGTCAAACGCTACAGCACGGTAACTTTAAACAACGCTGTCAGCATATTAGAATGATATTTCAAGATTCAGGAACCACATTAAACCCGAGTTTAACCATTCAGCAATTACTGGATGAACCTTTACGCTTAAATACTGATTTAAACGAAGTTGAACGCAATAATTTGATCCGAGAAACTTTACAAAAAGTAGGTTTACTGGGTGATCATATGAGTTTTTATCCTCACATGTTTTCTGGTGGGCAAAAGCAACGTATTTCTCTTGCCCGAGCCATTATATTAAAGCCTCAAGTTATTATTCTTGATGAAGCCCTCGCAGCTTTAGATCCTTCTCTTCGCTCTCAAATGATCAACTTATTATTAGATCTTCAACAGCAAATGGGATTAGCTTATATTTTAATTTCGCATAACCTAGGTATTGTCAGGCACTTTAGCGATAAAATGATGGTGTTATGTAAAGGACGTGTACTAGAAGTAGGCGATACGCAAAAGCTCTTAAAACAGCCTCAACATAAATACACTAAAAAACTTATCATGAATCAGCATTTTCAGCTGCTTAAGAATTAACATTAGCCCCCATAAATAGCATCAAACATTGGTTTATTGTTTTATTTAACGTAATTAACAAACAAAAAAGGCACCATAAGGTGCCTTTATATATGAACTAAGTCAATTAAAATTGACTAGTTGTATCAACAACACTACGTTGTGATATTTTTGCTACATCACGTAGAGATTCAACATAACTTTGATAAGCCGATTGTGCCAGCTGCTGCGTATGTTGTTCTGAAAAGTTAGCTTGTGACGTGCTTTCGCCTGCTTTTATCGCTTGAACTTCTACAATAGCTAAATCACCATTGGTTAAGCTCACAGAAGTTGCCGAAACTGAGCCTTCTTGCGGATGTGGTAATTTAAATGCTTCTCTAGCAATACTCGCATCAACATCACTACCATAACGCGCGACATCGGCTTTAACGTCAAAGTTTGAACCGTTTGCTGCTAGTTGCTCTGTAATATCGTTACCTGCTTTAAATGACGTTAGTAATTCATCAGCGACCATTTGTGCTTTTTCACTTGCCTTTTGAGCAATTAACGTCGTTTTAATTTCATCTGAAACTTGTGTTAATGGCTTAACTTGGGCTGCTTGATATTCATTTAATCTTAAAACAACCGCTAACGTATCAGTCACTTCAATAATATCAGAGTTTAATTGCTCATGAATAATCATATCTGAGAATGCTGCATCAATTAATTTAACGTTATCAAACGGCGCAGGGTTACCAAAACGAGATAGCCATACTGATGTAGAAACTTCAACGCCAGTCGCGTTTGCTGCATCTTCAAGACTGTCAGGGATTTCAAAACTTAATTGTGCCGCTTCTTGCTGTAGTTCAAAAAACTTGTCTTGGGCTTTTTGAGTACTTACTGCCACAGTTAATTCATCTTTAACATCAGCTAAAGCTTGAACTTCTTTTGCTTTATAATCCGTTAATTTAATTAAATGTAAACCAGCATCTGATTTAACAATATCAGTCACTGCACCAACTTCGCTTAGAGCTAGAACAGCATTATCAAAATCATCACCAAAGATACCCGCTTCAAACCAATCTAAATCACCGCCATTTTCACCGCTAAACGTATCAGCAGATAATTCTTGAGCAAGTGATGCAAAATCTTCACCGCTTGATAATTTATTTTGAATTGATTCAATTTGTGATTCAGCCACTGCTTCATCTTCATCAATTTCAATTAAAATATGCGAAATACGACGTTGTACTTCTTTGCGGTAATTAGCCATGTTCTCTTCATAGAAAGTGTTAATGTCTTCATCAGTCACATTAATTGTCGTAGCAATATCGTTTACATCGATTGCGATATAATCCACTTTCACTTTTTCTTGATTTTCAAATCGAGATTGGTTTGCAAGATAATAATCATTAATTTCAGCTTCAGAAATTTCAATTCCTTGCTCAAACTGCTTAGCAGAAATGCTCGCAAAGCGTATATCACGATTCTGGCTTTGTAAGGCAGTTAATTGGACTTCTTGGTACGGTAAACCAAATTCACTCGCCACTAATGCTTGTGTTAATTGACGGCGTGTCATTTCTACACGTAAGTAATCACGAAAATCTGATGATTGATAAAAGCCTGCTTGATTGATCAAGGCTAAGTAGCGGTTATTATCAAAAACACCCTCTACTTGAAACTCTGTCATCTCACGAATGGTTTTCTTAATGCGCTCATCCGATACACGAATAGACATATCAGCTGATGCTTGGTCAACAAGAGTTTGGTTGATTAGGCTATCCACAACACTTTTACGAAAGTTAGCCATATAGTTTGCATCGCTAGACAATGTTTCAAACATATCACCATATTGTTGTGCCATGCGGTTACGCTGGTTTTGATAGGCTTTTTCAAAGTCAGCTTGACTGATTTTCTCACCATTAACTTCAGCAACTGATGTATCAACACTATTGGTATAGCTACCAATACCCGCAAGCGCGAAAGTTAAAATCACTAAGCCAAGTATAATTTTTGCAGTTAACCCTTGAGAGTTTTCTCTTATCTTTTCTAACATCTTTTTCTCTTTACACTAAGTGTATTAACGAAAGTATTTTTTATTGCGCGCGATCTTATCAGATGTGCTGCCGACCTTGAAGTAACAGATTGCAATAATCGAAAAAAACTACTTTATTTATTGATAATCAGGAAATATTTAATATTTTAGTGCTGAAATAAAAAGACCACCCGTAGGTGGTCTTAAAAATACTTAATAGCAACTGTGATTAGTTACATGCATCTTTTAAAGCTTTACCAGCTTTGAATGATGGTATTTAGCAGCAGCAATTTGAATAGTTGCGCCAGTTTGTGGGTTACGACCAGTGCGCGCTGCACGGTCACGTACTGAAAAAGTACCAAAACCAACTAGAGCAACTTGCTCACCACTTTTTAATTCTTCTGTAACAGCTTCAATAAATGAATCTAATGCACGACCAGCCGCAGCTTTAGAAATGTCAGCACCCGCAGCAATCTTCTCGATAAGTTGAGATTTATTCACAGTGTATTCCCCTTCAATTGTTATTATTCAGCGCTATCTTCTGTTTTTAGCGTCCTGCAGAAGCTTTTATATCAAGCTTCTTTTTGAACATCAAGCACTGAGTTAAAGAAATTTAAAAACAGACAATTATTTTTATCTTATCTAGACCCCCTATCTACATTGGGGTCTAGGGCTTTAAGCTTCATTAACTTACCATAGTTTCAGCGTTTGAAAAGCCCTAATTGCATTTTTTTGACTTTTTTTTCGTTTTTTTTGTATTTTTAAACAAAAAAACAGCTATTTTCAGTACTTAGTCAGCTAATTTGAATTTTTCAACCGGATTTTCAAGTGCAATTGCTAACACCTCTTCAATCCATTTTACCGGATAAATAGCTAAATCAGCTTTAACATTATCAGGGATTTCTTCTAAATCACGTTCATTATCTTTTGGAATAACAACCGTTTTAATACCACCTCGATGTGCTGCCAATAATTTTTCTTTTAAACCGCCAATGGGTAAAACTTCACCACGTAAAGTTATTTCACCGGTCATCGCTACATCGGCTTTCACAGGATTCCCTGTTAAGCTTGAAACTAAAGCAGTGCACATACCAATACCTGCACTTGGTCCATCTTTTGGCGTAGCCCCTTCTGGAACATGTACGTGAATATCACGTTTTTCATAAAAATCGTCATTAATTCGTAAGGCTTCTGTACGACTTCTAACAACTGTCATCGCCGCTTGAATAGATTCTTGCATAACATCACCAAGAGATCCGGTATAAGAAAGCTTACCTTTACCAGGGACCGAGGCTGTTTCAATGGTTAATAACTCACCGCCAACCGACGTCCAAGCTAAACCTGTCACTAAGCCTATTCTATTTTCACTATCCGCTTTGCCATAATCAAAACGTTGAACACCAAGATATTCAGATAAATTATCTTGATTAATGATAATTTTTTTCAATGATTTATCTAATAAAATGGCTTTTACCGCTTTACGGCATAGTTTTGATATTTCACGCTCTAAACTTCGCACACCTGCTTCACGTGTGTAATAACGAATAATACCAATTATTGCGCTATCTTCGATTTCAATTTCTTTCTCTTTTAAACCATTACGCTCAATTTGTTTGGTTAATAAATGACGTTTAGCGATATTAAGCTTTTCATCTTCGGTATAACCCGAGAGGCGAATAACTTCCATACGGTCAAGTAATGGCCCAGGAATATCCATACTGTTAGACGTTGCGACAAACATTACATCAGATAAGTCATAATCGACTTCAAGGTAATGGTCGTTAAAGCTGCTATTTTGCTCAGGATCTAATACTTCAAGTAAGGCAGATGCAGGATCGCCACGCATGTCTGAAGCCATTTTATCGATTTCATCCAATAAAAATAATGGATTTTTAACGCCAGCTTTAGCAATTTTTTGAATTAATTTACCCGGTAATGAACCAATATAAGTTCGACGATGCCCTCTGATCTCAGCTTCATCACGCACGCCGCCCAATGCCATGCGCACATATTTACGGCCTGTAGATTTAGCAATAGATTGCCCTAAAGATGTTTTACCCACACCAGGAGGACCTACTAAACAAAGAATTGGACCTTTTAATTGCGAAACACGTTGTTGTACGGCCAAATACTCTAAAATACGTTCTTTAACCTTTTCTAAACCATAGTGATCAGTTTCTAATACTTCTTCCGCCAGTTTTAAATTGCGCTTTAATTTACTGCGTTTTTTCCAAGGAACACTGATCATCCAATCGATATACGAGCGAACAACTGTCGCTTCCGCAGACATCGGCGACATCATTTTAAGTTTTTTAAGCTCAGCTAAGGTTTTTTCTTTCGCTTCTTTTGGCATTTGAGCTTCATCGATTTGCTTTTCAATTTGCTCGGCCTCGTTTGAACCTTCTTCATCATCACCAAGTTCTTTTTGAATCGCTTTCATTTGCTCATTCAAATAGTACTCACGTTGGCTTTTTTCCATTTGCTTTTTAACGCGGGTCCGTATTTTTTTCTCAACTTGCAGTAGATCAATCTCGCCTTCCATTAACGCCATTAAGTGCTCTAAACGGTCGGCAACATTTTTAATTTCTAATACTTTTTGTTTTTCAGCTAATTTTAATGGCATATGCGCAGCCATAGTATCAGCAAGTTGTTCCGGATCTTCGATACCCGAAAGCGAAGTTAATACTTCAGGAGGAATTTTTTTGTTAAGTTTTACATAACCTTCAAACTGTGAAATA
>JAQWHO010000027.1 GCA_029249355.1 Thalassotalea sp. | reverse complement strand
CTAACATTGCCGGCAATAGTGAGGTAAACACAAACCGAGCAACCCCTACACCAACCACAAGCGCTAAAATACCCGCGAGTAAAATGGCCGGATTACTTTCTCGATTAAACTGTGTCATACCTGTCCAAAATAATTGCTCTTCTCGAAAGCCTGCAGTTTAAAGTTAACCAAGATAAAGAAGCAAATAATCATTAATGATAGAGAATATATGCTTTAAAACTCTTACTTTATACCCCATAAAAACCAAGCCTAAATGATAAAAATTATCACTTGTATTTGAGAGTTACAGCTTTTAGACTACCGCTAAAAAGAAATTAGAAGTCACTGTTTCGCAAACAAAAAGTACCCAGCCACCAGCACTGAGGTCTCAAACGATCTCTCAACTAAACAGTCAAACTAGAAGAGAGCCGCCAGAATCATGAAACGTAGAGACTTTATTCAAATAGCTTGTGCAACAGGCGTCGGTATATTAGCTGGCTGTACAAGTATGAGCAACAGTAAAACTGCTCATCTAGCCTCAGCTGAACTGGTAATCGTCAATAAACATCAGCAATTGAAAGTGGCTAAAGCATCATTAAACAATAATGACATTGCTGCTGTTGCCTACCAAGATAAAACGATTGGTTTAATTAAACTAGCGGAAAACTCTTATACTGCTTCAATACTTATTTGCCCACATCAAGGTTGTAGTGTCGAATATTCCAATAATGAAGAAAAGCATTATATTTGTCCGTACCATGGTGCAAAATTTACGCAAGAAGGTATTGTGACTAAAGGCCCTGCAACGGCTAATTTGACGACATTAGAAACGACTTCTGATCAAAACTACGTTTATATTCAGCTGCCCTAGCGTTTTATAATTCTTATGTTATCTTTCAAAAGATTCTTCAATTCCTCCAAAAATACTGTGTTAGTTTCATTGTTAGGATTTACGGGGTTTTTTACCCTAAACGCTACCGAAATAGAAAAAATACAAGTAACACATGCCAGAGCGGCGATATCAGTCAACGACAACTTAACGGCTGATAATGCCTATATTGAATTAAATGAATATATGACAAGCCAAAGCTCACTTGCCGACATATTAAATCAATCCCCAGGTTTAAGCTTAACAGGGCAAGGCGGGTTATTTCAGAGTTATAATATCAGAGGTTTTAGCCGCGCTCGAATCAAAACTGAAGTCAATGGCATTCCAATTATCACCGACCGCCGTGCTGGTAATTCATTGTAATTTTTACCGACATCGCTGATTGAAAGTATTGAAATTAAAAAAGGACCAAGCTCAACATTATATGGCTCTGGTGCTATGGGCGGCGTGATCAGTTTATCAACGTTAAACTTTGATGATTCTAGCCTTAACATCTTAGTAAAACCACAAGACGATACCTTACAAACCTTGTTAAAAGTGACCAATAAACAAGTAACTGCAACGCTCTTACATCGCAAAGCAAATAACGCTCATTCGCCGAACAGCAATAACGATAAAGACACGCTATTGAATACACAACATGAGCAATTTCATGCCAATGTCGCTGCTAATTTTGCATGGCAAGACATTAATATTTTAGCATTAACTATGCTTAGCCAAGGGCAAGATATAGGCAAAAGCGCTGCCGAATTTCCTGAGGATAAAACCACTTTATATCCAGCAGACAAACATTGGCTATCTAGCATTCAATTGTATAAAAAAGAGCAATGGCGTTTATCGATTTATCAGCATAACCAACACTGGGAAAGTGATATAACAAGTTTTGATAATCAAGTGGAACACTCATTATCTCGACGCAACGCCGTAACCTATGACGCTCAAACATTAGGAGGGATTGGCACTTTATTATTAGGAAATACGGTGATCGGTGGCGAATGGTTAAATCGTAATAATATCAACATTTCCGAGCGTGAATTTAATCAAGATAACGAACTATCTTGGGAAAAGAATAAAATTGATGGCGAAGAAAATACTTTGGGTATTTTTGCTAATCATTCATGGCAATTCAATACGTTTACCCTTAAGTCTGGTGTTCGTTATGATTGGCAAAAAGTAGTCAATCATCCTGTACTAGATAATAGTCAAAGCAAAGTAGAAGACGACTTTGTTTCATTCTCAATAAGTAGCCAATTTCCTTACTCACCTAAAACCAATATTAACATTGCCGTGGCAAATGCTTTTCGATTTCCAACAATCAGTGAATTATTTTTTTCCGGTAAAATACCTCGAGGGGATACCCAAGGAAATCCACTTCTATTAGCAGAGAAAAGTGTTGGTTTACAGTTTGACCTAAATTATCAAGCCTTTAGTAATGTGCAATGGTTAACAAGTGGTTATTACTATCAAGTAGACAACTATATAGAGCGCTATAAACTTGCTACCAATAGCGCGATTAGAAGCTATCGTAATAACGCAGAAGTAATAATAAAAGGTGTTGAATTAAAAGCTGATTGGCAAACAACTAATACGTTAAACATGCTTTTTAGCTATCAAAAACAATGGGCACAAGATACTGAAAGTCACACCGTTGATGATGCATTACCAGAAGAGCTTAACTGGCAAATGAATTGGTTTCCATCAGCAGTAAAAGGTTTAAGTGTTGAAAACTATTTGAGTTATCAATTTGAAAAAACAACTTTTGGCCCTTCTGAACAAGCGTTAAGCCCTGAATGGAAATGGAATATTAACGTCAATTATAAAGTATCAGAACAACATAACCTCAATATTGCTTTCACCAATATAACTAATAATGAATATTTCACTAGTGCCGATGAAGACGCACCTTTTCATCCACAAAGAAGTATTGCTTTAACGTGGCAATGGCAATTTAACTAAAAACCAACCAAGTTGTTATATTTACTTGCTAAACAGTTGATAATCATGAGTACTGATTTGAATCGAAATTTCTTCACCTTGACTAAAGTTAAGGTGACTATAAAAACTTAATTGCTCAAAACTCAAACTTTTATCGTCCGTTAAACTCGAGAGTAGATAATGAAAACCATGCTCCGTAATTCGAACATATTCAACCTTAGCATTCGCTTTACCATTAGCCGCTATCGCAATGTGTTGAGATTTTAATAATAAGTATTGTTGAGCGTTATCGTCTTCAATTGCCGTATTATTTTTATCGGTAAGATTCTCACAATTATGATTTTGAAGAGTAATATTACCAATAGCAGTAATACATTCTTCTTGTACTTCAATAACCGGCAACCAACTGCCAATTTGTAGAAAATCAGCCACCTGCCAATTACACGGCTGATGAAATACATCAAACGGTGTTCCAGACTGAAGTACATGACCTTGATGCATCACCGCAATTTGATCGGCAAAACTAAACACTTCATCTTTGTTATGCGTAACAAAAATAGCGGTAATATTCAGTTGTTTTAATAAACTTCGCAGCTCTAGCATTAACTCATTACGTAAACGCGCATCAATATTAGAAAACGGTTCATCCAAAAGTAATAACTTAGGCTGAGGCGCAAGAGCCCTCGCGATTGCGACACGTTGTTGCTGACCGCCGGAAAGTTGATGTGGATAACGCTCTGAAAATTCGGTTAACTTTAATAAGGATAATAACGTTGATATGCGAGTTTCTTGTTCATGTTTATCAACATTTTGTAAGCCAAAAGCAATGTTTTTTTGAACCGTTAAGTGCGGAAATAAGGCATAATCTTGAAAAATCATGCCGATATTTCGCTGTTCTGGGGCAATCATATTTTCAGCTTCAATCACCCTATCAGGAGCGATAGATATCGAGCCTTTCTGCTGTTCAACAAAACCAGCAATGGTATTTAACAGCGTTGTTTTTCCACAACCGCTTGGCCCAACTAATCCAAGAATATCGCCTGATTCCAAGGCTAAATTAACATCAGATAATATCGGTTTTTGCTGTAATGCCACCGACAATTGGCGCAGTGTTAACAAAACGGTCAAACGTTACTCTCTTTTTTATTTAGATAAACAATTGGTATTAAACCAAATAATACTATGAGCAAAGCGCCTAATGCACCTTGTTCTAAACGCTCATCTGAAATTAATTGGTAAATTTGCGTACTTAGGGTTTCAAAATTGAACGGTCTTAGCAATAACACCGCGGGTAACTCTTTCATCGCTTCAACAAATACCAGTAACCATGCCACTAAAATTGACGATTTCAGTAATGGTAAATGTACTTTAGGTAAGCTCTGCTTTAACTTAACCCCTAAGCTCGCCGGTGCAAGATCTAACGAGGCAGGAATTTGTTCGACTCCGCTGGTAATAGTACCATTAGCAATAGCAGCAAAACGCACCACCAAAGCAAAAATAATTGCAAAAATTGAACCCGATAAAATAAGTCCCGGGGATTTCAACTCAAAGAATTTAGCTACATCATTTATCCCATGGTCGATTGGCCCTAGCGTCGCTAACATGGCCATCGCGAGCACAGTACCCGGTATAGCATAACCAAAACCAGATATTTGAATAGGATATTTTCGCCATGCTGAATAATGTAAACGTTTAAATAAGGCTAATAAAAGAGCAATAATGGTTGCAATGCTGGCAACATAAAAAGCAACTTGTAGACTATTGAAACCTGATGACATCAATTCATTTAATTGTTCTAGCGTCGCATAATCAATCGCCATTACAACTAATAATAACAACGGAAGAAGGAAACCTGCTGTCACTAACAACCAGCAAAAACTTACCGCAGCAACTTGCTGAAAAAACGTGAGACGTTTTTCTTCTATTTGATTATTGAGTCGATTAGATTGATGACGTTGACCGGCTCGTGCTCTTTGCTCAGCAACGACGGCGAATAAAATAAACATCATTAAAATGCTAGCAATAGCATTGGCCGTCGATAAATCACCATATTCTAACCATGTATCATAAATAGCCGTTGTTAAAGTATTTACCGCGAAATATTGCACCGTAGCAAAATCAGCCAGTGTTTCCATTATCACCAAGCTTGCAGACACAGCAATGGCTGGTCTAGCTAATGGCAAAGAAACGCGAGTAAAGCTTTGCGTTAAAGTATAACCCAAACTACGACTCGCTCTTATAAGGTGTTGATCTTGGCATTCAAAAGCGGTTCTCACCAACATATAAACATAAGGAAACAGCACTAAGGCGATCATAACTGATGCACCAAGCAAAGTTCTTATATCAAAAAACCAATAATCAATCGGAGAATCCCAACCAAAACTCGTTCGAAGAAAGCGCTGTACAGGGCCTGCATAATCGAATAAATCAGTATATAAATAAGCAACTAAATACGCCGGCATTGCTAAAGGCAACATTAATAACCAACGTAGGTACTTTTTACCGATGACATTCGTTTGACTAATAATTGCTGCTGCAGGCACACCAAATAAAAGTGAAAATGTTACCACTAAAATAGAAAGTAATAATGTGTTTGAAATGTAGGTGGGTAAAACGGTTTGCCAAATGTGAGTGAATAATTCACTCGATGATTCTACGCCAGAAATGAGCATAACAAGCACTGGTGCAATTAACACCAATGCTAAAGTCCAACTCATTAACTTCCATGTTTTACTTTTATTACCAAAACTCACGGCTTAATAAAGCCCGAACTTATTAATACAAAGTTTTTAATATCAGGATTATTACAAATCAAATTGCGCTTTATCCAACAACATAATTGCCGCTTTACGATTTTTCGCAATAGTTTCTAGCGATAATTCATCGGCTTTAAATTCCCCCCAAGAACTTACTAATGCAGATACGGGAACACCTTCGCGAACAGGATATTCCATATTCGTTTCAGCATACATTTGTTGCGCTTTTTCAGAGACTAAAAACTCCATCAAAGCCAATGCATTCTTTTGATTCGGTGCATTTTTTGCCATAGCAACACCTGAAATATTAACATGGGCACCGCGGCTGCTTTGATTAGGGAAATTAATATTCACTGCATCAGCCCATACTTTTTGTTTTTCATCATTTAACATATTGCCAAAGTAATAACTATTACCTAATGATAAATCACATAAATTTTGGTGTATGGCTTGAACTTGTCCTCGGTCACTACCTTGTGGTTTTCTCGCTAAATTTTTCTTGAGGTTTTCTAACCAAGTAAAGGTTTTCTCTTCGCCATGTTCAGCAATCATCGATGCGACTAGAGCAACATTATATGCATGCTTACCACTGCGAGTACATACGCGCCCTTTATATTTAGGATCAGCCAAATCTTCATAACTAATGTCGATATTACCTAAACGTTTAGCCGAATAAATATTACGAACACGCATGGTTAACGCATACCAAGTATTATCATTAGATTGAAATTTTTCAGGCACTGCTTGCTCAAGTAGCTCAGACTGAACCGCTTGCAATAAATTCTTATCATGCAGCTCAACTAAGCGACTGATATCTGTAGTCAGTAAAATATCTGCGGGGCTGTGTTCGCCCTCGCGTGCTAAGCGTTCTGCCATACCCTTTTTAGCAAATACCACATTCACTTTTACGCCCGTTTCTTGTGTGAAAACATTAAATAATGGTTCAACTAAAAAAGGTTGGCGATAAGAATAAACATTAACTTCTGCCGCCTGCGCTAAAAAGCTTGGCACCAAAAAACACACGAATAAAACTTTACTAAGCAATGACTTTTTCAACATAACACATCCAAATAATATGATTCACAGGGTGTATAGCGAAATGCTATAAAATTGCCAGCAAGACTAATGAAGAAGCGATAAACTGTCAAGGCTTTTGAGAATTATTCGCATTTAACTTTTTTGTAAAATATTTTTAACTAATGGGTCAATCAAAAAATACCATAAATAGCGTTTAAATCGATTAAAACTTGATACCGACTAAGCCAATGACCAACAACCAAAAAGCAAAGAAAAGTTTTAAACGTGTTGCAGAAAGATGAGTGACTAAGGTTTTAGCAAAAATACCACCTAGCACGGCACCTGGACCAGCAAAAATAGCGACTTGCCAATACACTTGAAATGACACTAAAGTATGTTGCCATATGCCTGCCCAAACAATAAACGCCGAAACAATCACCGCCGCAGCAACCGCCATGCTAATGTCAAAACGTCGTAGAATTAAATATATTGCTAAAAGCTCACCAATACCTACTGATAGCCATGCGGTGATCGCGCCACCGAATAAGCTAATCATCACTATAACGATATAATCAAAGATAAATATTTGACTGCGTTCACGAGATGACTTGACAAAAAATACCGTAATGACAATAAATAAGCCAAGAATTAACGAGAATAAACTAAAGTTTTGATGCAAAGTTGAAGGCGCTTGAATATCACTGCCATAGACTAACCAAAGCCCTAAAGCTCCGCTTATCGAGCTCACTGAAATTATGCGTTTAAAACCTTGCCACAACCTCAACTCAGTTTTTTCTGCTCGATAATGATGCCACCAAGTAACCGCGCCAGCAGTCATACCAAAACATTGAATGGCAAAACTTGTCGCAATAGCTTGTTGCTCATTAAAGTTGAGTTCATTAAACGCGGGAATAAATACAACGCCACCACCTGCACCTGTTGAATTGGCAAAGATAGCCCCTAACACCCCTAAAAAGCTGAATAAGCCATATTCACTTATTTGGTCAAACGATAACGGAGTTAAGACAATTAGCATTATCCAACAAAACAAAAAAGCAACGATGAATTTCCAACTTGTCAGCCTAATTGGACTTTTTTCTTTTGGAATTTCTTCTGAAGGAGCTTTTACTTTAGGAAAACTTTCTTGAGAAATTAGAGGACGTTGATCTTTCATGTGGATGTATTTTTTGAATCTACTGCTTTTTGTTGTAAAAATTCATGAACATCGTCATTCAAAAAACTCGATGAAATATAGTTTTTCCCCTTCGAATGCTGAAATATCCAACCTTTATCCGTTGATGATATCGTGACAATATCTTGCCATAAGAATGTATCATCAATGTAAAATGAATGGCTATTAATGCCCTTTTCATCAATGGTTAAAGTCACTTCACTATTGGACGCTTTACCTAGCATTTGACGTGTTACCCACCAAGGTTTTTGATAGTAAACACTTAACGCTTCAACAATACCAATACCAAATAAAAACCAAGCAACATAAGGATTAATCGGTGTAAATATAACTAATAAGCCACCAAAAATAGAAAAGAAAATTGCTTTGAAATAAGTTTGCCAAGTATGCTCAACATTTACAGATTGCTCAAAGCATTCGGTAAAGTAGCCTTTATCTAATTTAAACGTGGTTGAGTAGGAAAATTCTGAGGTCATTTTACTTTGAAATAGCCGTGTTATTTTTATCTATGCACCATTCTAACGACTTATAGACGGATATAACACTATAAATAAAACCCCGCCACGAAAATTATAAAAGTTAATCGTTTTTCAATGATTGTCTTTATTGGGTTTAGTCACCTGATTATCATCAGTATTTTTACTAGTTGGATTCGTATTAAGCTTTTGTAAAACGCTATCCAGTGTACTTTTGGCAGAGGCTGTCAATCCTCCTTTGGCATGCTGTTCTCGAATAAGGTCTTCTATTTTATCGAATAATTGATCGGCATTTTTTTGATCTTTCTCAGGCGTTATTTGATCTTGATTGACTAACTCAGAATGTGCGGTTGGCTTTACTTCGATTGCATCATGTTGCGCAAACAAGTTAAGCCAAACATCCGTTTTTCCACCAAAAATCATGAGTTTTTTAAAGTAGCTTTGCTCGTCTGAATTATTTTTTATAATATCTAATAATGCACAACCAAAAGAAATCGGACTTAAAAATAAATCTCTTACGGCATCAAACGCTAATTTCACTTGAAAAATAACGAGTTTTTTAAAGGTAGACCAGCGATTAGCAGGTAAATCGGGCATTTCAAATACTCAACAAAAATAATAACTTCAATAGCATAAAGCTTATTGTAGAAAGGGTAAACTAGGTTAAGGTGAAATGAGTAGATAAGATTAAATACCAGCCAATAAAAATGCGCTTCAATGAATATTCATTAAAGCGCATGGACATGAAACAAAGAAGTAAAATTTTGCTTTGCTCATTAAGTGTAGGCAATAATTGAATAAATGCTATTTCTGAACAACATTTATTTCCTATTTTATTAACACACTTTTTATGGCATTGATTTCATGAAAGTTTGATACTTTTCTCGACCATAGACAACCCAGCTCGGTGACGCATCTCCTGTACCTTGACTTTGTAAACTGGGATAATTTTTCATCACACTATCAAGGGTATATTTTTGACTGGGTTCAATATCAACAAACAGTAGATGCTTGCCATTATTCACTAAACGTTTAAAGCGTCTAAAATTTATATTATCAGTTTGAATACCGATAAAACCACCTTCCCACGTACAAAAACCAACAATAACAATTGATAGAAATACAAAAGGTAACCAGCCAGCAGAGCTATTATTCCAATTCATAAAATATGCGAAAACAAAAGTGATCAATGCGAGAATAACACCAACCACAGCACCTACTTTTGTAGAATGGACAACATCTTTTTTCAATACAGATTCAACTTCATGTAACTGAAGTTTTGCCACTTCAGCATCTTGCTCACTTAACACATGAATTTGCGAGTTCATAATGCCTTGAGTGATCAGCATTTGCTCAACTTGCGCTAAATCTTCCAAGCTATCAGTAATATAGTAATGCCTTAACATAAGCTATTCCTCAATAGATACTTCCCAGCTAACGTTTTGACCTTCCTATGGCAAGCATTAGCGACGAAAAAAACAAAAAAAATCGTCGACTGATAATGCATAGATATTAGTTAGTATAGTACTAAAATAACGCACTTGTGTTGTGGATGCTATAGATAAATGACTTTAACTTTTTAGCGGATGTTCTACTAATTTAAAGTGCGTATTATCATCACCGTAAACCAGCACACTGCAATTTTTCCAACTCTTTGGAATTGACCAAGTATTGTTTGCTTCAACGGTATAAACATGGCGTTTATTGGCGCAACGCACATCTAATTTATTCAGAGAACCATTAATATCAACTAAACTGAACTCATTGCGTACTAAGGGGTAATGCCAAAAATCCTGATCGTTTATATCAGCAGCAACAACTATATCTTGTTCTCCACCGATAAATTCATCTATTTGTGTAATAACACTATCGTAATTCTCTATATTTGCTTTGGCAATATCAAGCTTCTTAATTCGTTTAAAAGTACTATACGCTGATTGAAATTTATTTAGCTGGACTGAGAGTAAAAATTGTTTATTTAACACAGATAACATATGACTATCTGGAACTAAATTGTCATAAGAAAAACGCACCTTATTTAAACTTGTTAATTGTTTTTGTTTTTCTCCTAAAACTTCATAATATTCGGCAGAAATTAAATGTAGATAATTATTTTCCGTTGCATGACGGTACTTATATGAGGCCAACTTGGTTATTAACTCTTCTACCTTTTCAAACTTTTGCTCATTCAGCGCTTCCATGGCTGAATTATATGTTTTCTTGAAGCGTCTTCTTACCCCACCACTTTTATCTTGTCCCATTTTGAAATCTAATTGGACGGTATTAACACATTGCTGGATAGGTTGACCATTTTCCATTGCGGGTTGATATTGCCATTTTTTCAAGGCCTTTACTGCCTCTTTGGAAAAGTCCTCACTACCCGAAGAGTCTAATTCTAAAATATTAGAAACACTGCCATCTTTTTCTATGATGAAACTAAATTTCGTCCAGCCTGAACGGCTTTCTCGTGCAGCTTTAATTGGATACTTAGGGTGCACTCTAACTAATGGCTCAGGGTCAATAATAGTAGAGATGTGTTTTGATATTTCAATTGAAAATGCGGATGACGTTGAAAACAACAGTGCGAGGAATGTGAGTAAGTTTATTTTATTTTTCATAAGTGTTTTCCATAACAATTTACTGTAAAAGCTTACCGTAAAAATAATCCATTAAATTAAGTGCTTTGAGCATATCATAGTGTTTATTCTCTTGAAATATCCATACGCATCTCAACCAAGTATTCTTTAAAACCTACTTTTTTATAAGCACGCATTGCCGCAGCGTTTTCAGTAAATACATCTAAATGCATCATAGTAATTCCTTGTTCTCGGCTCCACTGTATCAATGCTTCGATAACAAGTTGATTTACCCCTTTCCCTCTAAATTCATCCTGAACAAACATAAAACCTAAATAACTATAAAAACGATAGTTCGCATAAAGTTTTGCTTGCTTTATTCGAGCATAACCACAAGCAATAATTTGTTGTTCAACTTCCACAACAACCACGTGAATATCTTCATTTGTGATCAAAAAATCAAGATCATAATATTGAATAGGATCCGCTTTTAACGTTTCATCAAAAGGGCGTTCTGCTTTAATGACACCTTGCTCAAAGGCGCTTAACGCTTCAATATCATCTAATGTTGCTGTGCGAGTAATCATCTTGTTTTCATTATTGTTATTTCCTGATGATCAAATAGTCACATGGCATGCTTATTCTTTCAATAGCATTAATAAATGCGCAGCACTCCAGCTAAAGTTTGTGGCACCCTGCACTGCTCCAGTTTCGGGATTATAATTTTCTCGTATTGCCTCATTTTCATTTAAGCCTTTCGCGTTATTAATTAATTGCTTTATCGCAATATTCGCTTCTTTGTCGAAGCCATAGTTTTTTAATGACATTACGGCAAAATAATATTGATCAAGCCACACCCTTCCTCGCCAATAAATATCTTTATCATAAGCTGGGTTGGATAAAGCAGCGGTGCCAAAAGGAATGAAACTATTAAACTCTTGGTTATTTAACATCACATTCTTAACACTTTGAGCTTTATCTGACGGCGCAATTTTAGTCCATAACGGACTCCAACCTTCAGGCCCTCGCCCACGTTTAACAAGCAATTCACCGGAGCAAAAGTGAGCTTTATCAATATTAGGTTTTATCTTACGGTCATAATAGAAACCGGTTATATCATCAAAAAAACAAGCATCTATTTTATCCACTAACATTTTATATTGTTTTTGATAATCAGCAGCTAACAACGGTTTATCTAACACCTTTGCCATTTTAGCGAGTAGGCGTTTCTCTTGTGCGAGATAGGCATTCAGCTCAACAGATTCTTGGTTTATTGAAAAGCCTAATAATTCACGTCTTTTTGATTCATTATTATTAGAATAATTAGGCAATATTTCCACCTGCCAATCTTGACGAGCCTTGGATACATCGCCTTGATAATATTGTACGGCATATTTTGTTAATTGTTGTTCAGAGATAAAACCAAATCGTGCCGCGTTATCCATGCCTGACTCCCAGCCAGCACCATGCTGAGCACCTATATCAATAGCGGAATATTGGTTTTGTCTCATTATTTTTTCATGATTTTCAACGCCAAAACATTCAAACCATTCATCATTTAATAGCTGACAATGAGCATTATTTTGGCCCGAAAGTTGTTCACTCACAGTAAAATCAACAGCAGCTGCAGGGAACTTGACTTTAAATCGCATTTCGCCTTTTTCGTTGTTATGTAAATGATGTTTTGTGGCGCCATATTCAATCAATCCATTTTGGTTATGATCTCTATTGCGATACCACCATTGATGATACTGCTCTAATTTTGGAAAAAACTCCTTGATGAATGCTTTGTCTTGGCTATGCTGATATATTTCCCAAATCGCCCAACTTGCTAATGGTGGCTTAGAGTTTCTTTCATTCCAATTCCCTCCATCTCCTTGGCGTGTCTTATCTTTATTATAAAAAACAGCATCAATCACCATGCCTGAATCTTGCCCTCGTAATGGATCATCAGCTTGTATCTGATAATCAAACATTGAACGTATAATATTTTTTGCTAGCTCAGGATGAGAAGCCGCCAAAGCATAAGCATGCTTCCAACTGTCCCAGGCCCAAAAACCATTAAACCACCTCGCCGTTGTTGAAGGTGAAACACCATGATGTTTTATTTGGCCTGACGGGCTTCGCCAATTTCCCAGCAAAGTTTCAAAGGATTTAATCGCTAAACGATTTTGTTGAATATGATTGGCATCATCTTTTGTACTATCAAGTAAACTATTTACATACCCAAGCCAACGTTGTTCACTTTTTAGAATAAAGGATTCAGGTTCAGCTAATATGTTGTCAATTTCACTTTGATGATTCTTTCTTTCTTCTTCAGTTAAAAAGTAACTTTGGGCAGTATAAATATGCTTATTTTTATTAGCCTTGATAGAAAGTAATGACTCACTTTTATAACTCAAACTTTCACTCTGAAGAACATTTTTACTGAGAACACTGCGCTTTATTTGATAGCTTGCCGTACCACTGGTCATTAAATTCCACTGACTACGTAATTGAGAGAAATATATGTTTAACTCATTATTTTCTTCCCGAATAGTACGTTGCCATGTAGGAAATACATCGTGAACGGTTTGATCTTTATGCCATTTATTAAGTAATTCCCCATGCCATTTCAAACGTAAATTTAGCGAAGCGTTAGTATTATTTGTCAGTGTAGTTTTAATCAACGCGGTTCTTTCACTGACAAAAAATAGCGATAACGTCACTGTCAAATCATCAAATTGATAACGTTGATGCAACGAACCCGGTAAAGAATAGTGCGATTTTTTTGCATTATTTAAAGAATATTCAAGGTGAGAGATTTGATCATAAATAGATAATTTGTCGAGTTTTTCAGCAATATATACTCCATATTCTTCCATGATAACCATGGGGCCAGGAAATGCGCCGTAACTTTCAGCCGTATTAGGTAAGAGAAAGCCATGCCATGAGCCAAGATCAAAAAGTGGATTAAACTGTTGATTTTGATACGAATCAAAAGACTGATGGGCAAATGGCACACCAGACCTATCAAGAGTATTTTTCCTCAACGTGAAGTCATCAGCATAAGTGTTAAAAGCTGATGTAAGCACAGCACTGAAAATAAGAAAATTAATGAGATAACTTTTGATGATATTTACAAGAGATAAGCACAATTTCATTTGTCTAAAAACTTAAGGTATATTTTATACAATAATAAACTATTTATTCCTCTTTGATCTATAGCATTAGATAAATTCATAATTACTCAAATTTTTTTGACCTAATTTCTATTGCTTAACGCTGTAGCTTGGATACTATGTAAATAAGAAATTTAAGTGAATGAATGTTCGTCGTTGTATCGCGCGCATGGGAGGAAATGTTGATGGTTACTCAACATTCACATTTAGTTCGAATTATCGAACAAAGCTTTGGTCAATTATCTACCGGCGAGCAAGCTTCGCTATATACCCTAACCAACCAACAAGGTATGCAGATAAAAATCACTAATTTTGGTGGTATTATTGTCTCCATTTTAACTTATGATAAAACACAACGATTAGCCGATGTTGTTCTAGGTTATGACCGTGTTAGTGACTATGAAAACGATAGCTATTATTTAGGCGCAGTCATTGGCCGCTATGCAGGAAGAATAGATAAAGGTCAATTTGAACTTAATGGCAAACGAGTTCAATTAGCGTTGAATGCACCTGATAGCCAATTACACGGCGGTAAAAAAGCGTTAAATAAACAACTTTGGCAAGCAACGGTTGCAGAAGATAAAAATAGTAGTAGTGTTACATTAACTTATACCAGTCCTAATGGTGAAGAAGGCTTTCCAGGTGAAGTTAAATTTACGGTTAACTATCGATTAACAGATACTAATGAATTAGTGGTTGAATACTTTGCACAAACCAATAAAGACACCATTATTAATTTAACACAACACAGCTATTTCAATTTATCAGGACATAATTCGGGCGATATCCATCAACATAAAGTCAGCATTAATGCGGATTATTTTCTGCCAATGTCAGAGCAAGCCTACCCAACCGGCCAAATAAAATCAGTCAATGATACTGCTCATGATTTTACTCAATTAAAATGCTTAGCGGAAAATATAAATAATAATGAAAATGAGCAAATTCGTATCGGTTTGGGCTTTGATAATTATTGGTTATTAAATGACAACGCCATGACTATGGATGAATACGCCGCTCAAGCCGTAGATGAAATGTCTGGAAGGCGGATGACCGTTTATACCGATCAACCCAGTATGATTTTATATACTGCGAATTATATTGACGGCAGTCATTATGGCAAAGGCGATTTTTGTTATCAAAGAAGAGCTGCGCTTTGTTTAGAGCCACAAAGAGCAAATAATAAAGAAAAAGGTGTCAATATTGAAAATTGTAAACTAACGCCTGAGCAGCCTTTTTACAGTAAAACGCGTTATGTTTTTGATGTTATCTGAAACGTTAAGCTAAAACTTTAAAATGGAACCTTAAATTGAAAGCTTATAGTAAAAACTTAACCCAATAAAAAAGAAGTGAATTTCACTTCTTTTTTGATAATACCAAGAAATATTAACTTAATACGCTTTATGAAACATCTAATAAGCGCTTAATGTCTTCAGTGATTTCTTCAATATTATTAACATCAACAGGCGCTATAAAAATAGTATCATCACCCGCTAAGGTACCTAAAATACCCGCCGATTCGCCCATACTGTCTAACATGCGAGAAATTAATGGCGCGCCACCAATACCTGTTTTAACAATAATTTGAGTATTATTATGTTTAACACTCACAACCACTGACTGAATGGCTTGTCGCGACTTAGGAATAGCTAATTCATCAGGTAAAATATAAACAACTTGATCATTAGCGTTACGCATTTTAACGGCGCCTAATTTCGATAATAAACGCGAAATTTTGGCTTGAGACATATTCTTAAAACCTTGGTCATCTAGCGCTTGTGCTAATTGACTTTGCGAGCCGTAACATTGTTCATGTAATAAGGCTTTAAAGGCGAGTTGTAGTTCAGCTTCGTTTTTCTTGCGTATTGATGTCATTGTCTTTTTTATAATAAATCCTTGATAGCAGATATATTAGCTATTTTCCCACATTAATCCTACTTTTTATTCACTTATTATTTAGCTACACATTATACGTTACTGTTTAACAAACATAACAATCTATATTTATTTACCATAGATGAATAAATATACGAATTTATTTTACTATTTATAGTAATATTTAGATAAATATTTATCTAAATAATAAATTACCTTTCAATGGTTAAGAATACTGCATGTTTAACAAAATTTTAAAACGATGTCCCCTTCTACTATTTTTACTGGTTTTTGTTGGCTGCCAGCCATTAAATAATCTTTCAGCTCCCCCAAAAAAAACGCAAAACATAAGTCATGAATTTAAAGACCGATTATTCATTCGCAGTGATAATTACCTCGCAGGTAAAGCACCAATAGACACACATGAAAAACGCGCATATAAATATCCAAAAAACTACATAATTGAAGGAAACAAAAACACTAAAAAGGTTGCATTAACATTTGATGACGGACCTTCAATATACACCACTAAAATTATACAAAAGCTTAATAATTATAAGATTAAAGCGACATTTTTCATGGTGGGCAATGCCATACAATCGTTCCCCGATTTAGTTAAAAAAATTCACAACGAAGGACATTTAATTGCTAACCACTCATGGGATCATACAAATGCTAATGAACATCAATACATTGATAAATACTGGCAAGAACAAATTACATCGACAAATAGTTTAATTAAGCAATTAACGGGTATTACACCCTCGCTGTTCCGCCCTCCATTTGGAAGTACATCCGAAAAAATCATAGAAAAATTAGCTGAAAATAATATCAATACAATTATCTGGTCAATTGATACTCAAGATTGGAATAACAATATTAATACGGCACAAAATATTGCTTCAATTGCCATCAAACACGCCCATCCAGAATCAATAATTCTAATGCATGACGGTGGCGGTAACAGACAAGGAACTGTCGATGCTCTTGATGAAATCATCCAATATTATCAACAACTCAATTATCAATTTGTCACTGTTGATGAACTTATAGCACTGCACTAAAGTAAACTTATTTTGTATTTAGAGCACAAGCTTTCGCTGTTCGGCGATGCCCATTGAAAGTATGAAAGGCGCTTTCTTTTGTTGTTCAATAAAATCTTTTTTAGACGATAGCCCCAACCAGTTATGTTCAATTAAGCATTGCGCAACAGCGCCACCTAATGTGGCACCTGGCCCTAAAATAATCAATTTATCAGGCGCATACTCTTTAATAGCTACTTCAATCGCTTTACTAAAGTTATAAGGTTCAGTGACTTGTGTTGTTAAGGTGTAATCATATAAACCATTTATATTGGTGGAATACGGTTGCCAAATATTCCCTAATCCATCTATTAATGGGATTTCAGGTGCATTAAATAGTGAGGCAGATAATTGCTGCAATGCTTTTTCTGACACACTTTTTAGTAAAGGTGTATGAAAGGCTGCATGATTAAAAAGATTCATCGGGTAGCGTTCATCGATCACCGGTAAAATATTTTCTAACGCTTTCAAGCCTTGTTTGTTACCACCAAAAACGAGATAACCACCTAAATAAATGGATAGATAAGCTTCACAGTCTTTTTGCTGATTAACGTCGGCAAGCCATTGCAATACTTGTGTTTCACGTGCTTTATCCTTTTGCCAGAATTCGTCAATGATTGGGTAAATCAGTTGACCACCAATCAACCCCTTAGTCATCATTGAACCCATGGTATTAATTAGTTCAATAGCTCCATCATTTTTCAATGCGCCAGCAACAGCCAAAGCAATATACCAACCCATTGAATTACCGGTTACGGCAACGACATCATAAAGATCCGTGTTTATTTTTTGATGGTCACAAGACGCACAAGCATAAATTAGCGCGGAAGCATTTTCTCCTGCTGTATGCGTGCGCATGCTGTAATTTTCCATTGCATCGAGTTCGCTAATAGGCATTTGATTTTGCTGTTGACGGTATTGATCAATATTGTCAATGAACTCAATTTTATCGCCATGATAATTTTTTAAATAGCCAAGTTCTTCTTTGTTATAAGTGCCTCGACCCGGACAAATCACTACCGCACGTTGCTTATTACTTTCTTTCATCATATTTCCTAGGCTTTTTCTTGAGTATCACTTGAGCACATTTCACTGGCTAAATTAACAATATCGTCTTTTGATGGCAGTACATGATATGCTGCACTTCCTAATGGAATAAAGCTGTCTTGGGCACAAATACGTTGCACATCACCTGATTTTTTATTGAGCTTTTCCGTTAACAGACTCATGAGTGCTTCACTAATTGAGCCGGTTTTTCGACACTCATCAACAATTAATACTTTTTTGCATGCTTGAGCATGTTCAATAATGCCTTTTTCATCCAAAGGCGCTAACCAACGCAAGTCAACTACCCGACAATTAATACCTTTTTCTGAGAGTATTTTTTCCGCCTGCTTTGATAAGAAGTAGCCGTTACCATAAGTTAAAATACATAAATCTGTGCCATCACCTGATACTGAAACAGTTAACTCTGCAGGTTCTGATTTTATTGGGCTGTGAACACTCGTTTCGCTTTTTTCGATTGTTGATATTTGAGAAGATGGCGCCTGATAAGGGAACGTCCACAACCCATCGCCTTCTTCGTGTAAATCTTTTGTCATATATAAAGCAATAGGTTCTAAAAATACGACTACACGTTGCTGTTCTTCTGCTAATTTCACCGAAGTTCGTAACAGCTCGACCGCGTCAGCACCATTTGATGGGCACGCAATTATCAAACCAGGAATATCACGAAATACTGCAAAAGAGTTATCATTATGAAAATGACCACCAAA
>JAQWHO010000026.1 GCA_029249355.1 Thalassotalea sp. | reverse complement strand
CGCGGCGAGTAGTGTGTAGCCTAGTCATTCTAAGCAAATACTACTCAACAAAGAGTAAAACGATTTTAGCCGAATCCTTCGGACAGCGTTTGTTGGTCATTTTTACGGCGTTATCACCTTTTTATGTGGAACAACCACATTACAAAGGCTCTACCTTGTATAAATACCCAACAAACTGCTGCAAAAACAACCTCTAAAAATCAACAGACCCTATATAAACTTTGCTTTAGCTAATTTAATCAAGCCTAAAATGCCTAAAGCAAACCATATACAGACCCAAACGAATTCAGGAATAGCGGTTAAATTCGCTAGTGTAGCACCATCTCCTAAAGAACGACCATCCACTAGATACCACGGGCTTTTAATACTGTTAAGTAAAATGGTCGCGCCGATTAATTGCAACATTATTTGAAAATATCGCAAGTTCTGTAATTTAAACTTTATCAAAGTTATCGCTAATAAAACTGCCATGATGACAAAACTGAGTATGTCTCTGATCCAAAAAATAATTGTCGAGAGTAAAAGTACGATAATCACAGCACTAAATATTTGCGCAACACGTTTATGAACTGATGCAAAGTAGTAAATAGCAACGCCCCAATAAACAGCGCCTGCATAACCAAAAAAACTCACAATAAAACGACTACCTCCTTGGGTTGTGCATAAACCAGCACCGTTAGGAAATAATTGAATATTGATAATACTCCCTCCCGTTAATATCGCCGCAAGGCCATGACTTATTTCATGAAAATAACTTTCAAACCACTTGAATGGCAATGAAACAAAAGGAATTTCAACTAATATTACTGCTGCAAGTAGAATTAACCAAAAGCGATATTTTTCAGTAAAAGAAAGTGTATCAGGAGAGTTTTTCTCGGGCATAAAATTTGATTTATCTTTAAGTTAATATAATTGCATTATATTAGGAAATTATGCATATAAATCAACACCAAAGGTTTGTTGAATGCTATCCCGTTGAGCAATACCGTCTACTGATTGGTAAGCAGATACCGCGGTTTTATTTTGTTGAGATGGTTGATCATAATCAGCCGATTTTGAATAAGTAGATTGGCTTTGTTGCTGAACATTACTTTCTGCATTGAGTTGCTGATTTTGTTCAACTAAAGCAATAGCTTCTGGGTCTATATCGAAGCGTTCAGTTTGATTATTTTGACGAGTGCTTTGTGATGAGTTTTGACGCGCTTTTTCTTGTTCTTGTTGCACAACCAAACGATCACGCTGATCATTAACCTGCGTTTGCTTATCTCCACCAATATTTAAGGCAGAATTTGGCGTAAAAGAATTAGCACTATTTATTTGCATAACTTAAATTTATCAAACTTTTCAAAAATAACAAAATTTATTCAGAAAATAATAAGGATTATTGCTATTTCACAGTGGTTATTTCACGATTATTTTGCAACACCCCCTAAGGTTTTATTCTCTACCTGGGAGTTTTTTCCAAGAAACCGTATCGCGAACATAAACAGGTTGAGCATGCTCTGCACTGACAGCATTACCAGAATCAAATTCTTTTTTCGCAATAGTTAACATCGCACTCGCATCAGGAAACAAAAGTTCAGGAGAGCCATTGTTTGTTTTTAACGAAGTCAATTCTGCAGAATATGCATCCCAACCCGAGCCTACGCCATAACAACCTCGCGTATGCTCTTTTAAATATTGAGAGAGTTCTGCAGGAGCTAATACCGTTTCTTCAACCATAGCAGCCATGATGCCGTGTTCATTTAACTTATAATAACCTGCATATATTTCTGACATTCTAGCGTCAATGGCTGCGATAACTTCAGTTTGCTGATATTTTTCATAAGCTTGTTGTGCCATGGTTTGTAAGGTAGAAATTCCCACGACAGGTAAATCAGCAGAAAAAGCTAAACCTTGTGCAACACCAACGCCAATACGAACACCAGTGAAACTTCCTGGGCCGCGGCCAAAAACAAGACCGTCAAGTTCTGATAATGTAATATCTGCTTGTTTTAATATTCGGTCAATCATAGGTAACAGCACAATGCTATGTGATTGAGGGCATAATTCAAATTCAGAAATAACTTTATTTTCAAGGCTTAAGGCAACAGAACAAGCTTCTGTTGAGGCATCTATCGCTAAGTATTTTGGCATATTATTCTATTTCAGTTTCTAATTTATTGGGCTGTAATTCAGCTAAAAAATGGCTGGCTTTTTCAATATTTCTGCTACGCCTCATATCTGGCAAACTTTTCAAAAAAACTTGTCCATATGGGCGATTCACTAATCTATCGTCACATATTACCATGACACCTTGGTCGGTAACATCTCGAATTAACCGTCCAACACCTTGCTTTAAGGCAATAACAGCTTTTGGTAATTGGATTTCGCTAAAAGGATCACCACCTTGACGGCGAACATCTTCACTTCTTGCCTGTAACATTGGATCATCTGGTGAAGCAAAAGGCAGCTTGTCGATAATAACGCAGGTTAACTTATCACCCCGTACATCAACACCTTCCCAGAAACTGGCTGTAGCTAGTAAAACCGCAGAGTCGTGTTAAATAAAAACGTCGAGTAACATTAGTTTAAACATTTTTCCTTTCACAAGCAGTGGGTGATCAATTTGCTCAGATAAAATTTCAGCAACTTGGTTGAGCATGCGATAACTGGTAAACAATAGAAAACACGAGCCTTGGCTTGCTACTATCAAAGGCGTTGCTATATCCGCTAATGCTTGAGCGCGATTTTTATGGTTTGCATCAGGCAAGTAACGAGGGACAATAAGTTGAGATTGATTTAAATAATCAAAGGGACTATCCACTAACAAAGTCGTTGCTTGTGCTAAACCGAGCTGATCAGAAAAATGTTCAAAACCATCATTTACTGCTAACGTTGCTGATGTAAATACCCATCCAGCATTCGAGTCTTTAATGTAATCACTAAATTTATCAGCAACACTCAATGGCGTTAAATGCAAAACAACATGACGACGCGTTGTTTCATACCAAAAGCTCATGCCATTTTGTTCAACATTCGCCATTATCTCGTATTTTGACAGTATATTCACCACACGTTCGAAACAGTTATCAATAGCTTCATTACGTGAAATACATAATTTAATCACTTGATATAAAAAATCTAAATCAACTTTCAAGTTTTCAAACGCACGGCTAAAACGAGGCAAATTAATTTTCTCTCGCCAATTACCACGTTCGGGATCGTGACTAAATAACAGCCTGAATTCTTGTGCAGTTTTTTGACACTTTTCAGCCGCTTTACCTAATTGTTTCACATCCGTTAATTCTGTATGAAACTGTTGAATAACATCAGAGCATAAATCTAATATTTGTCTGGTAGAAAAAGCATCACCAAAATATTCACTGGCAATATCCGGAATTTGGTGCGCTTCATCAAAAATAACCACATCGGCTTTAGGAATTAACTCACCAAAACCCGTATCTTTTAATGCCATATCAGCAAAAAACAAATGATGATTTACCACGACTACATCAGCGTCGATCGCTTTTTTACGGGCGTTAATTAAATAGCAATCATCAATGTTAGGGCAATCTTTCGCTAAGCAATTATCAACGGTACTGGTGACATAAGGAAATATACCGGAATCTTCAGCGACATTAACGAGCTCGCCTATGTCTCCACTGGTGGTTGAATTTGCCCATTTTCTGATATTAACGAAATCAGCGAGCATTGCGGCATCAAGTTGCCCTCGCTCTTTTACATATAATTCAAGACGATATAAACATAAATAATTGGCACGCCCTTTTAATAAGGCAATTTGAGCTTTGGTTGCCATGGCTTTACGAATGAGGGGAATATCTTTATGAAAGAGTTGCTCTTGAAGGTTCTTCGTTCCAGTAGAAACAATAACTTTTTTTTCTGATAACAAAGAGGGGATCAAATAAGCAAAGGTTTTACCGGTACCGGTTCCCGCCTCGACTATCAAACTCGATTTTTTATCGATAGCAAGCTCTACTTCCAATGCCATATCAATTTGAGCTTGCCGAGGGGAATAGCCATTGAGGACTTTAGCAAGTAGACCAGATTGAGAAAAAGCGTGTTCTACTGGTGACATTTCGTGAGATTCACTCGTTCGATAATTTTAATTGTCGCCATTATACTGAATCCATTAAAACTTGCATTGCTGAACTTTCAGCTTTTTAATTTTAACTTTGTTTTTACTTTAGTTTCACTTAAGCGATGGGGATGGAGATGATAACTTCACATCAACGTTTCTCACTTTTAAATTCACACCGCTTTCAATAAGTGTTTGATAAAAATCAACGACATTGCAGTTTTCAACCTGCTGACAAACAATGCCATATTTTAAAATAGCCCGCTTGTTACTTTGCAGTGCTGCTTGTTCTAACCAAAATAAGGTTAGATTAAGATCCCGCTCTGTCTCAACGCCTGAAAGGTACATTTCAGCTAAACGAATTTGCCCTTCAGGGAAACCTAGTTTTGCTGATTGCGTGAAATATTCAAATGCTCTAGCTAAACCCAATTCATCATACTGATCTTCAAAGTGAGCAACACCAGATAAATATTCTTTCTTTCCTTTGATAAAAAAACTTG
>JAQWHO010000025.1 GCA_029249355.1 Thalassotalea sp. | reverse complement strand
AAAATGGATGAAGCCGGTGTACTGGAAAAGTTTGGTGTACGTGCTGATCAAATAATCGACTACCTTGCCTTAATGGGCGATAAAGTTGATAACATTCCGGGGGTTAATAAATGCGGCCCTAAAACTGCCGTTAAATGGTTAGACGAGCATAAAACGTTAGAAAACGTGATGGCCAATGCCGATAGTGTTAAAGGGAAGATTGGCGAGAACTTGCGAGAAGCTTTAGAATTTTTACCACTTTCCTATGAGTTAGCCACGATTAAACTCGACGTTGAGTTAGCGCAATCCGCTGAGCAACTTCAGCCAACAGAGCCAAACATAACCAAACTTACCGAGCTTTATACTAAATTTGAATTACGTCGTTTATTGGCTGATTTAACTAAAGGTTCGAGCACTCAATCAAAAGATGCTATTGAAGAAGAAAATGAGGAAGAGTCAGTTGTTGTTACAGATGATATTGAAACTGATTATCAAATTATTCTCAATAAAGATGACTTTTCAACTTGGCTGGAAAAATTAAAAGCGGCTGAAGTTTTTGCGTTTGATACTGAAACCACCAGTGTTGATTATATGAAAGCAGAGCTAGTGGGTCTTTCATTCTCTGTTGAAGTTGGTAAAGCCGCTTATGTACCAGTAGCTCATGATTACCTTGATGCCCCTGAACAACTTGAGCTTGATTGGGTTATCGCACAACTTAAACCGTTGTTAGAAGATAATAATCAAATAAAAGTGGGTCAAAACTTAAAGTATGACGCGAATGTACTTTCGCATTACGGTATTCAAATGCAAGGCATTAAGTTTGATACCATGATCGAATCTTACTGTTTAAATAGTGTTGCGACTCGCCACAATATGGACGCCCTAGCGGAAAAGTATTTAGCCTATAAAACCGTTCATTTCGAAGATATTGCCGGAAAAGGTAAAAAACAATTAACCTTCAATCAAATCGATATTGAACAAGCAGGCCATTATGCCGCTGAAGATGCTGATATTACGTTACGATTACACCAAGCTATTTATCCAAAATTAGAAAAGAGTACTGATCAGCTTTCTATTTTCCATGACATTGAAATGCCACTTGTACCTGTTCTTGCTCGAATGGAACAACATGGTGTGCTTATCGATAGTGACTTGCTGAATGAACAAAGTCATTCAATTGGCATGAGATTACAAGAACTTGAAGTTGAAGCACATAATCTTGCAGGGCAAACTTTTAATTTATCATCACCAAAACAATTACAGAAAATATTGTTTGAAGATTTAAAAATTCCGGTAATAAAGAAAACACCTAAAGGCGCTCCTTCAACCGCCGAAGAAGTTTTACAAGAATTGGCACTCGATTACCCGTTACCTAAAGTCATATTAGAAAACCGTGGCTTAAGTAAGCTTAAATCTACATATACGGATAAGTTACCTTTATTAGTAGGAAAATCAGGACGAGTACATACTTCTTATCAGCAAGCTGTTGCGGCGACAGGTCGATTATCCTCAACCGATCCTAATTTACAAAATATTCCAATTCGTAGTGAAGAAGGACGGAAGATTCGCCTTGCCTTTATCGCCCCACAAGATCATAAAATAGTTGCAATAGATTACTCTCAAATTGAACTGCGTATTATGGCGCATTTATCTGATGATCCTGGTTTAGTCTCTGCATTTTCAGAAGGCAGAGACGTTCATAAGGCTACAGCTGCTGAAATATTTGGAGTGAGTTTAGGCGATGTCACTAGTGATCAGCGTCGTAGTGCTAAAGCGGTAAATTTTGGTTTGATTTATGGCATGTCAGCTTTTGGTTTAGCAAAGCAATTAGATATTCCTCGTCATCGCGCTCAAGAATATATGGATAAATACTTCGAACGTTATCCTAATGTACTCGCTTATATGGAAGACACACGTCAGCAAGCGACGGAGCAGGGCTATGTAGAAACATTATTTGGCCGACGCTTGTATTTGCCGGAAATTAAATCGAAAAATGCAATGCGTAGAAAAGGTGCAGAACGTGCGGCTATTAATGCGCCTATGCAAGGTACAGCAGCAGACATTATCAAAAAAGCCATGCTGGCGGTTGATGAATGGATAGAAGCACAAAAAGATGATCGCATTAAAATGACCATGCAGGTACACGATGAATTAGTCTTTGAAATTCATCAAGATATTGTTGTTGAAACAACGGCGAAGTTAGTAGAGATTATGAACGCAGCAGTAAAGCTTAAAGTACCTTTAATCGCCGAAGCGGGCGAAGGGGATAATTGGGAACAAGCCCATTAGCTTATTGTTGAAATTGAATGATTTATTACATTTGTGTAATTTAATTACATAAAAAGCTTTACAAGGATTATGAGTATATTCTATACTTCTTGTGTTCCTTAACGGACGCTTGTTGTAATAATTTGTATATTTTAGCTTCCTCATAGCTAATAAGCCGATAACAATGTTATCGGCTTTTTTTATGCCAAAAATTTAAAAACGCATTTCTAAAATAGAATAATTTACACGATAGAAAACGTAACAAACTTTCACTTTAGTAAATTAGTATCGAATTGTGCGTTATTATTCATCAATAGGATCTATGATGGGCTCGATAGGGCGCGGTTTACTTCGCCCTGATTTACGTAATGCATCGCGTAACACATATTCAATTTGAGCATTCAAGCTACGTAACTCATCATCAGACCATTGTTGCATGGCATTGAGAATGTCTTCGTTTATTCTAAGTGGATAGGCTTTTTTAGCCACGTTTACCTCAGCTCTGGTAAGTAAAAAGAAGGACTGAAACTCTCTAAAATATTAATATAAACTACCGGTATTCACGATAGGTTGCGCCGCTTCATCGCTACATAGTACAACTAAAAGATTACTGACCATCGCTGCTTTACGCTCAGCGTCTAGTTCAACAATTTCACGTTCTTCTAGTTTATGCAAAGCCATTTCAACCATGCCAACAGCGCCTTCTACTATAGTTCTTCGAGCGGCTATTATCGCCATTGCTTGTTGGCGACGTAACATTGCATTAGCAATTTCAGGCGCGTAGGCTAAATGACTGATACGTGACTCAATAACACGCACACCGGCTTTTTCTAGTCTTTCTTGTACTTCAGTTTTTAATGCTTCAGATATTTCATTGGGGTTACTACGTAAAGAAATATCATCTTCTTCATGGTGATCATAGGCATAACTTGTTGCTAAGTTTCTCAGCGCTGATTCACTTTGAATAGAAACAAAGTCTTCGTAATCATCTACTTGAAAGACTGCTTCAGCAGTATCAATCACTTCCCAAACGATCACAGCAGCAATTTCAATGGGGTTACCATTTTTATCGTTAACTTTAAGTTTGCCACTTTCAAAGTTTCTCACTCTCATTGAAACGCGTGCTTTGGTATAAAAAGGGTTTGCCCATCGTAGCCCTGAACTATGTACCGTGCCGGTATATTTACCAAATAATTGTAAGACTCGTGCTTCTTTTGGATTGACCATAAAAAAGCCAAACCAGCAAATAAAGGCAAGGATCGCAGCGATTAAACCAATAATGGCTTGGCCGGGTAATTTGTTCATTAATCCATTGATTAAAATAGCAATAGTGCCTACTTGTACTGCAAGTAAAACCACGATAAACATTATCCCATTCGGTGCTTTTATTTCTTTTTCTGTGATCATGCTTCTCTCCATGAAAAGTAAATTAAGTGATATCATTATGATATCACTTTGAGGTTTTGGCAAATATTTGTCTCAAGGTAAATGTTACAAAAAGTAAGTGCTGGTTATTCGTGAACGGTTAAATTGGGGTTTTAATTCTTATAAGTCATAAGCTTATTATAAAGAATGGGAGGTTAGGCTTGTTCAATTTTGATAAAAATAAGTTAGAAATTGATGTAAATTTATTGACGAAACTTGTGGTTGTAGTTTGCAAGTTCTGTTTTCATCATGGGTGCCATCATATATAAACCGACAATATTAGCGATCGCCATTGAGAAAAACATTGAATCGGAAATCGCAATAACTGAGTTCAAACTGATAGAAGCACCAATTACCGTGCAAGTGCAAAAAATACATTTATACAAAAGGTCTAAATACTTATTCGTACCTACAATAAACTGCCAGGCGATTGAGCCGTAATAAGCCCAAGAAATCATGGTGGAAATAGCAAAAAGTAATACTGCAATACTTAATAAATAAGGAAACCACCAAATTACACTGGCAAATGCGCGTGAGGTTAATGCGACACCATCAACGCCTTCCACAGAAGTATATGCACCGGTAATAACTATGACTAATGCGGTGATGGTACAAATCACGACGGTATCAATAAATGGCTCAAGTAGAGCAACGTAACCTTCACGTATTGGTTCATTGGTTCTTGCTGTTGCATGAGCGATTGCTGCCGCACCAACGCCTGCTTCACTAGAAAAGGTTGCCCGTTTAAAGCCTTGGATCATTACACCAATTAAACCACCCACAACCCCTTGAGGATTAAAAGCTTCAGTAAAAATCAAATAAAATGCCGAAGGGACTTTTTCAATATGATAAAAAATAATAAATAGGGCAGACAATAAATAAATTGTTGCCATAAGTGGGACAACTTTTGACGTCACTTTTGCAATGTTTTTGATGCCACCAATGATAACAATCGCTATAACAGTGGCGAGTATCACGCCAAATAACCAACCTTTGTTTTGCCAAAAGGTACTGTCTTGAGCGAACGCGATCATGAATTGGGTATAAGTTTGGTTAGCTTGTAGCATATTACTGCCACATAAAGAGGCTGTCATACAACAAATGGCAAAAAAAATGGCTAATCCTTTACCGAGTTTTTTATGTCCTAACTCAGACAATCCGTCACGTAAATAATACATTGGGCCACCGCGAACCATGCCGTTAGCATCAATTTCTCGATATTTTACCCCTAAAGAACACTCTAAAAATTTGGCTGACATGCCCATTAAGCCAGCTAACATCATCCAAAAAGTTGCTCCAGGTCCCCCAATAGAAATGGCAATTGCTACACCGGCGATATTGCCTAAGCCAACTGTCCCAGAAAGCGCGGTCGTGAGGGCTTGAAAGTGACTTACCTCACCTTTATCTTCGGGCTCAGAATAATCACCTTTAATAACTTTAATGCTATGTTTTAATCCCGTGAAATTGATAAAGCCGAAATAACAGGTAAAGCTGAAAGCCGCAATAATAAGCCATAAAACAATTAAAGGAATATCGATTGAATTAATTGATATGGAATAAAAAATGATTTGTGTGAAGAGTTCAGCAATAGGCGCTAACCAAGCATCAATTTGTTGATCAAGAGATAAAGCGCTTACTGAGCTCATTAATTATCGCCTTTTATAATAAGGATAGAAGAACATAAATAAGCCGGTAATCAGTAAGGCTAATAATATAATTGCGCTAGGCAGCATTAGCCAAAGGTTAGCTTTATCTTGAAAGAAAGTACCGTCGTGCAAACTTTCAATAAAATCAGACCGTCGATATGCCACTTGTAAAATTTCAGCTGTTTTACTGTCGAGTTGAATTTCCCATTGGCTGTTCGTGCGTATTTTTATCACGCCTTTATTAGGCCTAACGTCTAATCGGTCAATGTCTTGCCAAGAGGTTACTTGAGCTTGTTCAACACTTTTAGCTTGATTGATTATTTGCTCAAAACTAATAGTGGGTACTTTTTCAATTCCTTTCATGGTAGCTGGCTGTAAATAGGCAAACTCTTTTCTGATCAATAATAATATGCCAGAAATAATGACAATGAGTAATGGGAGCGCTGCAATAATACTGCCCCATTTATGAATTTTTCTATTGGTACGAATGAATGACATTAAGACTTTACTACTGTTTTGATAGGCCAAGTTTCATAAACACCATCGCTACTGATGGTGGCTATTTCTTTTGGGTTAATTAAGTTTATTTTAATAACGGAAGAACGGTATTTATCTTCATTTTTAAAAGCGAACCATTCGCCAATTAAGGCACCATCTTTCACTTGCCATAATTGTAGCTTTTGCTTGGGAGAAGCGCTGAGTAACCATTGATTATTATGCGTGATAACCGAGTCATTAAATTCGATAAACTTAATACTACTGGCAAGTTCAGAAAACTTTTTACCAATTTTTAATAACCAAAAAGATCTGTCTTTAATCGCGTCTAAAGTGAACGCAACTTTTGCATCAGGGCTCATCACTACATGATTCACTCTGGAACTATGCGAGAACGTTTGCAATGCTTTACCTGTTTTTGTATTCCACAGTACCGCAGTTTTATCACTTGAGCCGGTGAACGCTTTAGTGCCGTCGGCAGAAATGCTGACGCTGTTAATGTCGAGTCGGTGCGGTGTAAACGTAGTGATATTATTACTTTCAACCGAAACGATACTTGCTTGACCACTACGAAAACCAAACACTAAGGTACTTTCATTATCAGACATCGCTATGTCATTGATAATATTATCTCCAGCCGTCCACACGGTCATTAACCGTCCGCTTTCTAAATCGTATAAGTGGATGTTGACGCGATTTGACGTGTAAAAATATTTGTTACTTTTTGATATGCCTAATAATTCAATAAGCTGGGCTTCTAAGCCCTGCAAGCATTCGTATTTTTTTTGATTAGTTTGGTTATCCCATAAACACACTTGGTCATTATCGCTGATCAAAGAGTATTGACCATCATCAGAAATATCAGCTGCTTTAAGTACTTTATCACTGTAGTGCTGTTGCTTGGTTGCTGGTGAAGTTTGGATATTATCTTCGTAACAAGCGGTTAATAGTAATAAACTGAACATCCATAGGATAATTTTCATCGCTTTCTCTATATCCAACGACGCACAGAAGCGCAGTAATCAATAAATTCTTGATCAAACATCTTCGTGAGCATTTTTTCTTCGGGTTTAATTTGAAAGCGGTTTATATAAAGGATAAACCCGATAATAAAAATGATGCTATTTGGATTACCTAAGTATAAGCCCCAACCCATTAAGCAGCTCGCCATACCTAAATACATAGGATTTCTGGTGATAGTGTAAATACCGGTCTTAACTAATGAAGAGGTTGCTTCTGGTTTAGTAGGGTTAACGGTTGTTTGTACTTTTTTAAAGGCTAAAGCGCCCGTTATAACAATAACTAAACCAGAAATTACAAAAAGAGAAAATAGTGTTATTGCGATGTTTTCTGAAAATAATATTATTTGAAAAAAAGAATGAAAAAGCCACATTAAAGTAGCGAAAATTATTACTAACAGAAGTGGAGGGATTTTCAGTTCTAATTGTTTCATATAACTAATAAAATTATCACAAACTTTAGCAACAGGATAACAAAATTTATCTATATTTTAACAAGAAAAATTGAATAGAGATCCAAACATCAAAATATTGTTAATTTATGTTGGCTAATTTTCCTTTGTAGCACTTTTTTACATATTTTTTTTAGACAATCGCCATGTTATATAACTACTAATATCGTCGTACAATCAAAGGGTTATATGGCTTTTATTTTATTATTAATGTTTACTTACTCTTACCTCACTGAAATGTAAGAACTTTAATCTTTCTTGCAGTATAAGTTTCTGATAAAACATACGGGTCAAAATTTGCCATGGAAAATACATATATTAACCAAATGTAGCGGTAAATAGGGTTTGACAATAATAATTAAAAACTAAAGGAAAATAAAAATGAAACTCTTTTCAAATAATAAACACACCCTCGCACTTAGCATTTCTGCTGCGCTTATAGCAACACAAAGCGTTAGTGTATCTGCTGAAGAAACTAAAGAAGTTGAGCGTATTGAAATAACGGGATCACACATTAAGCGTGGCGATATTGAAGGTCCTTCTCCAATTTCATCCATTAGTGCCGATGACATTGAAAACTCAGGTGTAACCGATCTTATCGGTTTATTTACAAAGTTGCCTATGGCTGGCCAAGGAACCTTTTCTACTCAAGGAAACAGTAGCGATAATACAAGTAACGGCGGTTCATCTGTTTCGTTACGTGGTTTGGGCGCCGATTCAACATTAATATTGGTTAATGGACGAAGAGTATCTGTTTCACCATTTGCGAATAACATTGATACTGCTTTTGTAGATATTAATAACATTCCATTAGCAGCGATTAAACGTGTTGATATATTAAAAGATGGTGCATCTGCTACTTATGGTTCTGATGCTGTTGCAGGTGTTATCAATATTGTTTTAAAAGATGATGTTGAGGGTGTAACTATTTCTGCTAAAGCCGGTGATACAGCTGACGGTGGTGGTGAAGAGAAAAACTTTAGTATGGTTTGGGGGAACTCAACAGAGACAACTAGTCACACATTTACTTTAGATTATTTTGATCGCGAAGAAATTTTATATGGTGACCGTGATTATTCTCAATCAGCAAACCAAGCAGCAAGAAGACCAAATGACCCATTTGCAACTGATTTTAGAAGTTCATCAGGCTTTCCGGGTACTATTGCACTAGCTTCTGATTCAACTAACAGAATGGCAGATACATTCGGTAATGATGTTTGTCCCGCAGATATGATTGTTGGTAATTTATGTCGTTATGATTATGCACCTGTCATGACATCAACTCCAGCAACTGAACGCGCTAGCTTCATTTATATGGGTAAATATGAAATTACTGATTCATTACGAGCATTTGCTGAATTAAATGGTCAACATTCAAAAACAACAATTCGTGGCGCTGGTAGCCCAAGCTTTAATGAATTATTTATGTCTGGAGACAACGTTAATCATCCGTTCGCAACCATGCCAGATCATGAATTTTACGGACAAGATTTAACGATGCGTCGTCGTATGGTTGATATTGGAAACCGTGAGAAGCGTGTAACATCTGACTACTATCGTTCAATCTTTGGCCTTCAAGGTGAAATCAAAGACTGGAGTTGGGAATTGGCCTATAACTATATCAAAAGTTCTTCAACAGAGCGTGGTGTAAATGGTTTCCCTAATTCACGACGTACTCAAGAAGCAATTGATTCAGGTTTATGGAACCCTTTCGAACCTTCTAGCAATAGCCAAGAAGCGTTAGACTTTATTGAAACCACGACAACACGTATTGGCAAATCAACTAGCAAGTCAATCGATGGTAAAATTTCTGGTTTTGTGGCTGAAATGCCTCATGGTGAACTTGGTTTAGCGGTTGGTTTTGAATACCGAGAAGAAAGCATTACTGATAATCCTGATGATCAATTTTTACGTGGCGAAGTTTTTGGTACCGAAGCTACTAAAGCAAACGGTTCGCGTGATAATACAGCCGTATTTGCTGAGTTAGCAATTCCTTTATTAGATACGTTGGAAGTACAAGTAGCGGTTCGCCATGAAGATTATAGTGATTTTGGTACAACAACTGATCCTAAAATTGCTTTCATTTGGAAACCAATGGATACCCTAGCATTACGAGGTTCATTCGGTACTGCTTTTCGTGCTCCATCATTACATCAAATTGGTTTAGGTAGTACAGATGAGTCACCGAACCTTGTTGATACTTTTCGTTGTAACGCAGTTGGAAATATTAACAAAGCATGTGAACCACAAGAATACACTGCAGTTTTAACGGGAAACAAAGATTTAGGCCCAGAAGAGTCTAAAAGTTATAATTTAGGTGTTATCTATGAAATCACAGATAATTTAGATTTTTCATTAGATTATTACAACTACGATATTGAAAATGTTATCACTAAAGATACACAGTTTAAATTCAGTACATTAGGGAACGATTCAAGTGTTGTTGAGCGTTTACCATCAAATATAGCGAATGATCCGGGTGAAGTTGTACGTATTTTTGATCAATTTGAAAACATTGGTAATATTGAAACATCAGGATTAGATTTTGATATAAGCTATGGTTTAGAAACGGATTTGGGTGATTTTAAATTCTCATACGTGCTTAACTATGTACTTGAATATAAAGATTCACGTCCTAATGCTGACGGTAGCATGCGTGTTGATACTCAAGAAGGTGATTTTGAACAACCTGAAGTTCGTTGGACATTTAATACCTCTTGGGTGAAAGATGATTTCAATGCAACGGTCGCTGTTAACTATATCGGTGAGTTTTCCCAAGATTCATCAGTACAAACTGAAGGTATGTCAGGCATTGATGCTTGGACTACTGTTGATGCTACTTTAAATTATCAAGGATTAGAAAACACCACATTAACGATAGGGGCTACTAATTTATTTAACGAAGAGCCACCGTTTACCTATCATGACTTTATGGGGTTTGTTAACTCAACACATAATAGCCAAGGTCGTTTTACTTATATTAAAGCAACGTATACGTTTTAATTCTTCCTAGTTATTATAAAAAAAAGCCGCATTTGCGGCTTTTTTTATAAATGAAATATCAACCGCCTCTAATAGCCTGCAAAGAAAAAGTAAGTCGGATAAAGCCTCGTTCATTAATTGAGCTGTCAAAGTATTCCTTAGAAATATTATTCCAACTATGTCCACCGTCTGTTGTTAGTTATACGCAACCACCGGGGATGCCACTATGAAGGTAGTTTGTTCGCCAACAATTCCTTCAACAGAAGTGGTACGTCCACCACGAAATGAATCTATTGATCTAAATTCCAAGCCTTTAAATTGGTTGTTGTGATTAGAGCTAGTTGATTCAGCCGGATAAGTTGTAGGTAAATAACCAAAACCTACATCGGATAACTAGGGAAAAACTAAAGTTCTACCGCTGAATACTGTTGAGAGTATTCAACGGTAAAGGTAATTACATGTCTTCTAAAGCTACACCTCGTGTTTCTTTTATATATTTAATGACAAAGAAAATACTAATACATGCTGAAAGTGCATAAAACCCATAAGCGCCAGACAAACCAATACTGCCTAATAATATGGGGAAGGTCATAGTGATGGCGAAATTAGCGATCCATTGTGCACTTGCAGCAACCGCTAATGCAGCTCCTCTGATGCGATTATTGAACATTTCGCCCAATAAAACCCAAACTATTGGTCCCCAACTAAGACCAAAAAACACCACGAATAAATTGGCCATGATTAAAGCGAAGGTTCCCATTTCTTCACTTAATGCAATTTTACCTGCTTCATCAAAACCAGCAGTTCCAAAAATATAAGTCAGTGCACTTAAAGCTATAAACATTCCAATACTACCTACCAGTAATAACGGCTTACGACCGACCTTATCCACAAGGGCTATAGCAATGAATGTTGAAACGATATTGGTTGTGCCGGTAAGTACGTTAATGAAAAGTGATTGAGATTCATCAAACCCTGCAGCTTGCCAAAGCTCAGCGCCATAATAAAAAACAACATTAATCCCTACAAATTGCTGAAATACAGATAATGCAATACCGACCCAAATAATAGGATGAATACGTTTTTTTCCTTCAATAAATAAATCAGCGATACTCGGTTTTGTATCGCCATGAAGTGATTTTTTCACTTCAGATATTTGAGATTCCGCTTCATCAATGGATATTTTTTCAAACACTTTTTTGGCTTTTTCAATTTCACCTTGCGCTACTAAAAATCGTGGTGATTCAGGAATAAATAATACGCCAATCAAGAAAAGGGTTGCAGGAATTAGTTCAACCCAAAACATCCATCGCCAAGCTGCTAAATCAAGCATTAAAATAGCCTCAGCGCCTCCAGCTTGATTAGCAATTAAATAATTACTTAAAAAAGCGGCAAATAGCCCAAGCACAATTGCTAATTGTTGTAACGTTGCTAAACGCCCGCGTAATGCTGCTGGGGCAACTTCTGCAATATAGGCTGGTGCTAAAACAGAAGCAGCGCCAATACCTAAGCCGCCAAATAGTCGATAAAAGATGAATTCACCTGAAGAGTCAGCAATGCCTGAACCGAAAGCACTAATCGCAAAAATAACTGCAGTAATAATCATGATGGTTCTTCGGCCATGTTTATCTGCTAAAGGACCCGCTAATAATGCACCCAAAGCACAACCTAATAAAACAGACGCTACATTAAAACCCGTGGAAACATCGTTTGCGTTAAACGCCTTACCTAAAGCGGTTACTGTGCCATTGATAACACCTGAGTCGAAACCAAATAAGAAGCCTCCTATTGCTGCAACAGCCGAAATAAACAATACATATAATATAGACTGAGGCTTTTCTTCTAATCCTTGAAAAGCTTTTTGAACGTCGTCAGAAGATGAGGGAGTATTCATGGTTTATCCTTCTTATTATTATTTTTATGGAAGTTATACGTGAGTATTGTGTTCTATTGTCAGTAAAAAACCCATTACGTGTTTATGTAATGGGGTGTCGAATTTGTTCAACTAAAAGGGATATATGATTATTTAAAGTAACTAACCCGCATATTTTAAAATAATTTTATCACTGCCAATTCTTTCATATTGGATGTTAAAATTACGACTTAATACATCAAGTAATCCTGTTACATCTCCTGTTTTAAACATACCAGCAACTTGAATCTTTTTAAGGCTGTCATCATTAGAGAGCTCAAATTTAATATCGGTATAGCGACTAATCTCGTCCATAGCGTCCGCTAACGATTCACCTCTAAAAATAAGGTTACCATGGCGCCAAGATAAACTCGCTGCTACATCTATCGCATCTACTTTAACCACTTTTTCTTTTATGTGGCCGGTTAAATCTAAATCTACTTTTTCACCTTTTGATATTGCCATGGAGTTATTGGGAAGCTTTTTAGCTAATTCATCAATATCAATTACTTCAATATCATTTTGTTTAATATGTTTACTTTTTTCAGCAACCAATACTTTGCCATCTGTAACAATCAATTCAACTAGCTCATTTTTAACTTCTACATTAAACGCGGTGCCAACAGCTTGAATGACTTTACCGCTGGCAATAACACTTAAAGGGCGTGATTTATCGTGAGCAACATCAATATGGATTTCTCCGCGCTGTAATTCAATGATTCTTGCTGAGTCGGTATATTTAACCTGCACGAAGCTATTGGTATTAAGTACTATTTTGCTATTGTCAGGTAAGTTAATGGTATTGCTCTCACCAATATTCGTTTGATAGTTCATTTGCATGGCAACGACCGAAGATTGTTCATCGAAACCAAATTTAAAGATATTCGCACCACCTTGATAAAGCCCAAAGGTTATAGCAAAAACAACCGAAGCAGCTACCGCACCAAACCATTTGGGTATTCTCTTTCTTGTTGTAGCAGTCTTTGGAAATAGGTCGGATAAACGACTGAGATCATCCATTTTATCCCACATTTGTGCGACCTCAAGCAATACCGCGGTGTTTTTGTGACTTAATGCCAGCCATGCTTTTAATGATTCTTGTTCAT
>JAQWHO010000024.1 GCA_029249355.1 Thalassotalea sp. | reverse complement strand
ATGTACTTCGATAATACGACCTTGGAATACGTTTTCACCGCCAAATTGCTTAAGCATTTGCGCTTGAGTAGAGTGCACCACATCACGGAAATCCATGTGATCTTTCATGTTACCTTTAAAGGTAACTTTTACAGATTCAGGAATTGGCATTGCTGACTCACCTGTTGCAAGTGCGATAGCAACGGTACCTGAGTCGGCACCAAAGGCAACACCCTTAGACATACGAGTATGTGAATCACCGCCAATAATAATAGCTCTGTCATCAACAGTAATATCATTTAATACTTTATGAATAACATCAGTCATTGCATGATATTGACCTTTCGGATCACGTGCAGTGATCAAACCAAATGCATTCATAAAGCTCATAAGTTTAGGAATGTTAGCTTTTGCTTTGCTATCCCATACAGATGCTGTGTGACAACCTGATTGGTAAGCACCGTCAACAATTGGAGAAATAGTCGAAGCAGCCATTGCTTCTAATTCTTGGCAAGTCATTGGGCCGGTTGTATCTTGAGAACCAACAATATTGACTTTTACACGAACGTTAGAGCCAGCATGCAGAGGCGTGCTTGATGCAACACCTACAGCATTACGGTTAAATATTTTTTCAACAGCGGTTAAACCTTGACCAGCGTGTGAAATTTCTTTAGATGCAGCGTAAACAACAGGTGCTTCAACCCCCAAAGTTTCTGCCGCAAATGTTTGGAGTTTCTTACCGAATGTTACTGCGTAAGAACCACCCGCTTTCATGAATTCTACTTTTTGTGGAGTGAACGCTGAAGATACATCAACAAGTTCTTTATCACCGTTGTATAACTTTTGAGTTTTAGTATCGATAGTTAATATCGTGCCTGTCGCAACAGAGTAGGTTTCTTCTAGAACCGCATCGCCATTATCGTCGACAACATTATTACCGTTTGCATCTACTTTGTTAACCCAGTTTTTAAGATCAAGACCAATACCACCGGTAACGTCAACCGTGGTTAAGAAGATAGGAGCGATACCGTTAGTACCAGCAACAACTGGCGCAATGTTGATAAATGGAACATACGGACTTGCTTTCTTACCTGCCCATAATGCAACGTTGTTAACACCCGACATACGAGAAGAACCAACACCCATAGTACCTTTTTCAGCAATAAGCATTACTTTCGCGTTAGGGTGCTTAGCTTGTAATGCTTGAATTTCTTCTTGAGCTTCAGGCGTGATCATGCATTTTCCGTGTAATTCACGGTCAGCACGAGAGTGAGCTTGATGGCCTGGAGATAATAAGTCCGTTGAAATATCGCCTTCACCAGCAATATAAGTTACAAGTTCAATTTTTTCGTCTATTTCAGGCAGCTTAGTGAAAAACTCAGCTTGTGCGTAGCTTTCTAAAATGTCTTTAGCAACTGCATTGCCTGCTTTTAAAGCCGCTTCAAGACGTGCTGTATCAGCGTCGTATAAAAATACTTGTGTTTTTAATACGTCTGAAGCTTGAGTCGCAAGTGCAGCGTCATCACCTAACGCAAGGTCAAGCAATACTTCAATAGAAGGGCCGCCTTTCATATGTGAGAGTAATTCAAAAGCAAATGCTGGTGTAATTTCTGCAACCACAGACTCACCTAAAATGATTTCTTTTAAAAATTTAGCTTTTGCACCAGCAGCACTTGTAGTACCTGGTAATGTGTTATAAATGAAGAAGTTAAGAGAGTCAGCTCTATGCTCATTCTCTTGATCTTTAATTTGTGTGATGATTTCTGATAATAGATCTGCACTATCGATTGGCTTAGGCGCTAAACCTAGATCTGTTTTACGACTTTCAATTTCTTCGATGTATTCTAAATAAAGACTCATTTAATACTCTCTTTAGGACTTATTATGCTAATAAAAATTTAACGAGGGGATAGTTCATCCCCTTAGTTTACCTGATTTCCTAGCCGACATAAATCATTTGCTTTAATACACACTATTCATAAGATTTATATCTAATAGAAAGTGTAGTTATTTAACTTATGTAGTTATTCATTATATTTAACGTGAAATAGCTTAAATACCAAAGCTATTAATCTTCGTTGTCATAATAGTATTGATGAAAATTTAATAGGGTCAAATATTTCCAAAAATATTAGGGGCTGTTGATCTTTCGCGGTTAAATTTTGTTCGAGATAAAATCGTTTTAATCGCGGCGAGTAGTGTGTAGCCTAGTCATTCTAAGCAAATACTACTCAACAAAGAGTAAAACGATTTTAGCCGAATCCTTCGGACAGCGTTTGTTGGTCATTTTTACGGCGTTATCACCTTTTTATGTGGAACAACCACATT
>JAQWHO010000023.1 GCA_029249355.1 Thalassotalea sp. | reverse complement strand
ACATAAACCGTTTTGTAGATAGCAGAGCTATGCTGCAAATCAATCCGAATGCGGTCAATATTCCTCAATGAACAAAGTAAATACCAAATAATACATGGAACAGTAAAAATGAAGATAAGCCTCACACAACGGATATTTTTTTTCACAGCATGTTGCTGTTTTTTATTCATTTTTCTAGTAGCGAGTATTATTCGCTCGTCTGGACTAATAGAGCTCGCCATCGAACAAGAAAATTACGCACAAAGTCTCGTAAATCAAACTAATATATTAAAACAGCTCATTATCAGTGACGATATTTACACCGGTAATTATAACTCGTCAAATTTACAAAACTCTCAAAAAAAACTGATCAATATTTTGAAGGTTTCTCCTACATTAACACCTCAAGAGCAAACACTAAAAAATAGTATTAACAGTCAAAACTTAAGCGTAAAAAGGCTATTTCAAAGAATAAATGAGAATAAATTAAAAAATGCCAGCGAAGCAATCAAAACACATTTAAAAGCACGATTAATCATTCAGTTAGAAACTATTCGTTCAGACTCAGAGCAACTATCTCACATTGCTCAAAAGAATATAAATAAAGTGCTTAAAGAGGAAGTCATATTTATTGTAATTATTTTAGGCGTTTGTATTTTAATTTTAACTTATGGGGCGTTTAATTTAGTGAGAATTTTTAAAACTTCAATGAATGAAATAAAAGAAGCATTTAAAACCAATCACAGCGGACATTTTGAAGAAATAAAGCTATCAAATCATACTGAAGAGTTTGACAGCATTGCTAATGCGTTTAATGTGATGAATACAAAGCTAGGAGAAACAACAGTCTCGCTAGCCGTAATGAAACAGATTGTCGAAGAAAGAACTCATGTTTTAGAAGAATTATCAAACACAGATCCTCTCACCAAAGTAGCCAATAGAAGAGCTTTATTTGAACGTGGCCATCTAGAGCTTTCTCGTGCACAAAGAACACAAAATAACTTAACACTCATGTTACTCGATTGTGATCTTTTTAAAGATTTTAACGACCAATTTGGCCATTTAGTTGGCGATGAAATATTAGTTCATATTTGCCGGATTTGTTCTAAAGAAATACGAGATATTGACTTTTTAGGGCGTTATGGCGGAGAAGAATTTATCATCGTATTACCTGATTGCGACGTTAACGGCGGTATTGAAACAGCTCGTCGCATCCAACAATCTTTAGCTGACCATTGCGTATCAATTAAAAATAAAGAAATATGCATGACCCTTAGCATCGGTCTTGCAACGTTTAATGACAAACACAAAAGTTTTGAGCAATTAATTAACGACGCCGATCAAGCAATGTACCTCGCAAAAGAAAATGGCCGTAATAGAATAGAAGTGTACCAAGATAAAAATTTACACTGACAAAAATGATTAATTGAATCGCTTTTAGTTGTTTGATAACTGACTTGTAATTGGTAATTACTTAGCGATACTATATTTTATTCATTTAGTATTTTAAAAACAGCAATTTACTTTAGACAAGCCAATGCCCGAATCATCAAGCCAACTAACAAATAAAATCACCTATGTGAAAGGTAAGCGACAAGTAGAAAGTGATTTAGTTATTGCTGAACACCCCTTACAAATTCGTATCTGTTACTATCAGAAAACATCGTCAAAAGAACCGTTGTCAGAGCAATTACATTCCAGTGTTTTTTCCATCACGATGCGAACACCCGGCCATGATGAACAGTTAATTTTAGGATTGCTACTAAGTGAAGGGATAATTTCAAACTTTAAAGACATTGAAAATATCGCTATTGAAGACATAAACGTGGAAAACAGTGAAAACACATGGGAAGTAAAGTTAACAAAAGGGATCATATTAAACTCAACAACGCTTGAACGCTATCAAATGACATATAGCAGCTGTGGCCTATGCGGCACAACGTCTTTAAAATCATTAGAATTAAAATCGCCGCCTAAAAGTCCCACAGCCAAGGCTTGGTTAAACGCTAAAAATATAGGGCATTGGCCAGCTAAAATGAAAGAGCAACAGACGTTGTTTCAACAAACAGGCGGTGCACATGCTGCAGCACTATTTGATCAATTGGGTGCTCTTCTCGATATAAAAGAAGATATTGGCCGTCATAACGCCGTTGATAAGCTATTAGGTGAATTAGTAAAAACCGATAAGCTTAAGCAAACGGATAAACAACTCGCTATTGTAGTGAGCAGTAGAGTCAGTTTCGAGATCGTACAAAAAACGGTTATGGCCGGCATTGGCGTGTTAATCGCTGTTGGAGCAGTGTCAAACTTAGCGATTTTAGCAGCAAAACGGTTTGATTTAACGTTAATCGGTTTTACCAGTGCAGATTCATTTAATTTATATAATGGTGAATGGCGGATGATGCCATTTTCAGAGGGTTTATAATGTCTGATAGTAATTCTCCAAAAAATCATGTACAGATAACACATAAAAAGCCCAAAAAAGCAGGTGGATTTTCTTCATTAAAATCAACGTTGAAACACATACTTCAAAGCCAACAACCGCAAACCAACATTAAAAGCCTGTTAAAAGCGAATAAAAATAAAGGCTTTGATTGTCCGGGTTGTGCATGGGGCGATGAAAAAGAAGGTTTACTGCAATTTTGTGAAAATGGTGCAAAAGCCATCGCTTGGGAATCCACCAGTAAAACAGTCGATGAAGCTTTTTTTCAACAATATTCCGTCAGTGAGTTAATGAAACAAAGTGATTATTGGTTGGAATATCAAGGAAGAATAACAGAGCCGCTGCGCTACAATAGTGAAACGGATCATTATCAAGCGATTTCTTGGCAAGAGAGTTTTGAATTAATCGCTAAACATTTAAATGATTTAGAATCTGCGAACCAAGCGGAATTTTATACCTCTGGACGTGCCAGTAATGAAGCCTCTTTTTTATACCAATTATTTGGCCGAATGTACGGCACTAACAACTTCCCAGATTGTTCCAACATGTGTCATGAAGCCAGTGGCGTTGCCCTCAATGAAGCGATAGGCATAGGAAAAGGCACAGTAGTTTTAGATGACTTTGATCATGCAGACGCTATTTTTGTATTTGGACAAAACCCTGGCACAAACCACCCTCGCATGATGAATGCTTTACGAAAAGCGGCGAAAAATGGTTGTAAAATTGTCAGCTTTAATAATTTAAAAGAAGTTGCTTTAGAGCGATTTGCCAGTCCACAAGACCCCATTGAACTATTAACATCAAAGGCAACAACTATCAGCCATGCTTATTTCACCCCTAAATTAGGGGGCGATATGGCGGCAATTCGCGGCATGGTAAAAGTGATATTAGCTAAAAATACTGAAGCGATTGACTTAGGCAACCCCTCGCTTTTAGACATTAGCTTTATTGAGCAACATAGCCAAAATTTTGAAGCTTATTGCCAAACCGTAGATAAAACCTCTTGGGATAAAATCGTTGAGCAATCAGGCTTATCAAAAAAGGATATTACCCAAGCGGCCGATATTTACTTACATTCAAACAAGGTCATTTGTACTTGGGCGATGGGTATCACTCAACATAAACATTCAGTGAGTACGATTCAAGAAATTGTTAACTTACAATTACTGCGCGGAAACATCGGTAAAAAAGGCGCAGGATTGTGTCCAGTTCGTGGTCATTCTAATGTGCAAGGCAACCGCACCATGGGCATTAATGAAAAGCCCACGAAGTCATTTGTCGACGCTATGTCAAAGCTTGTTAATCAAACTCTGCCATTTGAAAAAGGCCATAATGTTTACTATGCCATTAACGCTTTTCTTGAAAAGAAAAGTAAAGTTTTAATATGTTTAGGTGGCAATATTGCTGCTGCAGGTCCTGACACCAATCAAATCTATACGGCATTAAGAAACACCAGTCTTAATGTTCAAATAAGTACCAAGTTAAATCGCAGTCATTTGCTAATAGGAAAAGACGCGCTTATTTTACCTTGCCTTGGCCGCACTGAAATAGATATTCAAAAATCTGGCGAACAAAAAATTACCGTAGAAGACACTTTTAGTATGGTTCATGCTTCACAAGGTAATGTTGCTCCAATCTCAAATAACTTAAAATCAGAAACCAGTATTGTTGCGCATATTGCCGATCAAACGTTAAATAAACCTATTAAAGAAACTTCAGCTCAAAACTCCATTAACTGGCTTGATTTAGCTGACGATTATCAAAAAATTAGAGAGTTAATAAGCCAATCTTTAACAGACTTTACTGGATTTAATCAGCACATCGAACAGCCCGGTGGTTTTTACTTAGGTAATAGTGCCGCAAATTTAAAGTGGAACAACCAAGCTAAAAAAGCGCTTTTCTCTTTTCAACCACTTCCCGAACAAATACATCCCATTTTTAATGAACAAGAACACGCAAAAAACAAAATGATATTTACTCTACAGTCATTACGTTCACATGACCAATACAACACTACCATTTATGGTATGAATGACAGGTACCGTGGTATTTCAAATGAAAGAAAAGTGTTATTTATTAATAAAAAAGATGCTAATAAACTTAAACTTTCTGACAACGATAATGTAGATATCACCTCTATTTGGCATGATAATCAAACCCGTAATGTCACTGAATTTAAAGTATGTTTCTACGATATTCCGCGTGGAAATTTAGCCGCATATTATCCTGAAACCAACCCGTTAGTACCTTTAGACAGTGTTGGCGATAGATCTTTCACACCAACATCTAAATCTATTGCGGTATATCTTGAAAAATCTAAAGTTCAACGAATTTTTTGATTTACCATAATATAAATCAAATCTCTTTAAGGCATGATGACACGACTTCAATAAAAGTAACTGACTATGAATATTGCTAAAATTAAAAAACGTATTGTATTAACTGGTGGGCCTGGTGGTGGGAAAACAACCGCACTTGATTTGATCAGAAGAGAGTTTGACGGGAAAATAGCGTCAGTGCCCGAAGCGGCTACGATGATTTTCAGTGGAGGTATTGACCGCTCAACTGATATTAAAGTATTAAAGGCACAGCAAACCGCTATTTACCATTTACAAAAGCATTTGGAAGATATTCAGCGTGCCACATACCCTGACTGTATAATTCTCTGTGATCGCGGAAGCTTAGATGGTTTAGCTTATTGGCCAGGAACACAAGAAGATTACTTTCAAACGATGAAAACAAGCATTGAAGACGAATTTACCCGCTATGACGCTGTAATATTTTTTGAAACGGCAGCTAAATCGGGTGAAAGTATTAAAAGTAATAACCCAATACGAAATGAGTCTGAGCAGGCAGCGATAGCGCTCGATGATAAACTTCAACAAGTCTGGTCACAGCATCCAAATTATAATGTAGTTGCCAGTGCAGAATCATTTATTAAAAAGGTGATGTTTGGTATCAACACCGTAGAAAGTGTTATAGAGCAATACAAATAATCTACAATGCAGGTCAAAACGATCAAAAAAGGCGAATATAAATATTCGCCTTTATAACATACTCGCAATGATTAACTACTTACGCGGCTTTCCGCAATAACAGATAGTTCAGAAGAAGAAAGTGAAACAAGATTACTTGAAACCACATCTTTAGATAACTACCAATGATCATCGCACCTGTTTCTATTGAATTTTGTGCAGCAGCAAATTCTAATAAGTTTTTGCCATTACAAGAAATGCTATCAAAAACGTTACGAATTTTTAATTTATTACTTTTTAAGTAAGAACGTAATTTAGACTTATTATCAACATTTACATAGTCACATAAGCTTTGAGCAATGTTTGACGCTTCTGCTTGTGGAGCAAAAGAAAGTGATAATGTAGCGAAAGTAATAACTGCGATAATAGATTTCATGTAATAACCTTTAATGATATAAACAATTCAAATTAAAGAAACGTTAGTACCCGTACACATGTTACCTAAACAAAGATATGCTGCCTTGGTAACTCCGCTGTCGTAGACTATTGTCCTTAGACCGGTTGTTTTGCGTAATACTCTTTCAAGTACCTTGCCGTTTCTAGCTGCGGCGCATTTTACAGAAAACTTTTTAGGAAGCAATAAATCACACACACTATTTTGTAACTACTTTGTTTCTACTTCATTTATTGTAACTCTCTGCATTTATTGTATATTCAACAGCTTTTTGGGCATGAATATGAGTGGTATCTAATAAGACTACATTGGTATCGTCTTGATTGACCAACATTCCAATTTCAGTACAACCAAGAATAACCGCTTCTGCTCCTTGTTCAGCTAAACATTTAATAATTCGTAAATATTCATCTTTAGAGGTTAGGTTTATTTGACCTAAACAGAGTTCTTGATAAATGACGTTATGAATGATTTCCCTATCCAGCTCATTCGGAATAATAACATTCATTCCATAATTATCTTTTAATCGTCCTTTATAAAAGTCTTGTTCCATGGTGAATGCAGTTCCTAGTAGCCCAACATTATTAATCCCCTTTTCTACAAGCACTTCTGCCGTTGCGTCGGCGATATGCAGTAAGGGAATTTCTATTGCGCTTTCAATTTGTGGTGCAACTTTATGCATGGTGTTTGTGCAAATTAACAAGCAATCTGCGCCTGCAGCTTGCACTTGTTTAGCGGCATTACTTAGTATTTCTGCCGTTCCTTGCCAATCGCCACTATTCTGTAGCTTTTCAATCGGGTCAAAATCAACACTTACCATGGCAATTTTTGCAGAATGTAAGCCACCAAGCGCCTCTTTTATTCCTTCATTGATCGCTCGATAATAACCAAGCGAGCTCTCCCAGCTCATTCCACCTAATAAACCTATAGTTTTCATATTCCCTCATTGATTAAACTGATTAGATATCCCTAGAGTATTACTAAAATAAAGAGATTAAACATCTACTTATATCGTTAATTTCTTATACTTTTAATGAATCTGTTTCGTTTTCATTAACTTCACATTTATCTACTTTTACTGAATTTCTCACAATATAGCTTGCTATTCCACCATAGGCATCTAACACGATATGTAAAATGATCGGAATAATTAATGTTTCGACACTTAAATATACCAAGCAAAAAACGATACCAATAATAAATGTTCTGATGACATTAAAAACACCTTGATAAAAATGACACAGTCCAAAAAGTGCGCTTGATAAAATAACCGCTAAAGTGACACCAAAATATTCAGACAACTCATGAAGTATGTAACCTCGAAAAATAAGCTCCTCACATATACCCGCTGACACTGACAACCCTATAGTAAAAATAAACATCTGCTTTTTAGTTTTAGGCATAAACCAAGCTAATGATTGCATTTGTTCTGCCAATTTTTGTTGCGATTTTTCATCTTTAACCAATGAAAATAAATCATAAATAAAGTAGATAGTTAATAGTGCTAATAAAGAAAAACCTGTAATGGCTCGCCAATGGTTACTCCAAACTAATCCTATTGTTTCAAATGTTAATATTGAAAAGGTTATATGGTTCGCCAAAAATATGACCGGTAACCAAAGTAAAATAATAGTTTCGTAATAAGTGCGATTTAAAGATATTTCTTTCGTAAGTACTTTTTGTTTACTTTTATCAAATATACTTATGATTATAAGTAAGATGATTGCGCCTATTAATAAGATTTCAGTGATTGGCATAATATTCTCTATTAGTGAACTTTAAGAATAGATTAGCGAGCAACCAAAAGTAAGTATATAGTATATGAATTTATATAATGTAAACTTTTTGTTTAAGGAGACGCATGTTAAAAGCAGAGCAATTAAAGATATTCATTTCATTAACTGAATTAGGCACTATGACTGCTGTTGCAAATACCTATCAATTATCAGTGATGGCTGTGAGTAAAAAAATAGCACTATTAGAAAAAGACATTGGCCAGCCACTTTTTTCAAGGACAAAAAGAAATTTCAACCTGACACAGTTTGGTATTGGCTTTAAAGAACAAGCACAACAGGTTATTGCTCAGTTAGAAAACTTAGAAAGCTGGGTTGAAGAAAAAAATGGATCAATTAGTGGTACCGTCAAAGTACTTTGCCAAGCGCCTGAAATGATCCACGAAACAATCATCCCTTGGTTAGCCGATTTTCTAAAACTTTATCCATATATAAATGTAGAGCTTGATGTAAAAGAGTCAGTTATTGATCTCAACAAAGATCATTATGATGTTTTTTGGGGCGTCTCCGATTATTTAGGCGACAAATTTTCTAACTTAAAACGTCGCACTTTATGGACCTGTGATTATGGCTTGTTTGCAGCTCCAAGCTATTTAACAGGTAAACCAGAAATAAAAACGTTAGATGATTTAGATAACCATACCGTTATCGGTTACTTACATAACCAACCCAGTAATATTATTATTTTTCAATCTGAAACCGGCGAGCCAACGCATAAAATATTAAATAACCGGGTAAATACGGTAACAGGTTTAGTTGAATTAGCTTGCAGTGGCTTAGGTATTATTAATGTTGCTCATGATGACCTAAAAGTAAAACGCGCGATAAAAAGTGGCACACTTACGCCTATTTTACCTCAACATTGGTGTAAAAATATTTCTACCTACGTTTACTATCATCAAGTAAGAGGCGAACAAGCAAAAGTAAGAGCCTTTATTGATTACTTTATTGCTCAAAAAATTCACTGGGTTTAATCATGGTAAAAACAATGTCATGTACTCTTTGTGTTATACAGCTTAAAATAAACAAAACCTCAATTATTTAGGAATCACTTTGGAAGAGATCACCCAAGTAGATGTTTCGTATCAACCCATCGAATTATGCAAATTGCTGAAAATTGCCAATATGGTTGGCGGGGGCGGAGAGGCGAAAATAGTTATAAGCGAAGGCTATGTTTACGTTAATGGTGAAGTTGAATTTCAAAAACGCAAAAAAATATACCATCAAGATATTGTTGAATTTAATGGCGAAGCTATTGCTGTAAGCTGTTCTGAGCCCGTACTTAATGCAACGGAACAAAAAGCCTTAAAAGCCGCTAAAGTACTTAAAGCTGAAGAATCTTTAAAAAGAAATAAAAAAGCCCAAAAAACTTCCATTAAATCAAAACCTAAACAAAACAAAAAAACGGTTAACAACCACAATAATGAAGTAATACAGCAACCTGTGCCTTCGGGTCAACGGAAACGTATTTCTTTTTAATTATTCGAAAAACATCTCGTTTAAAATTAGTTATTATTCCTTTATAGACAATAAATTAGAAAATTTATTGAGCCCTACTATACTCTATTTATGAATAAGAAAATCAGCTTATGCCAGTATGATGATCCCGATGGATTTAAATGTACTGATGAAACGACCAAACACTCACATTTTTGTTATTGGCACGATAAAAGTGTCGATAAGTCAGGACCTAATATAAAGGAAGCACTGATTGAATTTACCCGTTCAGGTGGAATGACACGTGGTATCTGTTTAAAAGGTGTTGATTTATCCAAAATTGATTTGGTTAATCATTATCACAAAACAGGGTTTGATTTCTCCTACGCTGATTTATATCGAGCAAACCTTTCAGGAGCACACCTTTTTAATATCAACCTTCACAATGCAAGTTTAATGAAAGCTGACTTGCGCTATGCCAACTTAAATTGTGCCAATGTTCAAAATGCCAATTTATTAGGTATAAAGTGGAAAGGTTGTAAAATTGAAAACCTGATAGTGGGTAAACGACTCAGCCAAGAAAATAAAGCTAGAACAAACTATAAAGAAGGTAATGAAAAAGAGTCAAAAGATTATCTTGAGCAAGCAGAAGAAATATACCGAGATTTACGAAAACATGCTGAACATGAAGGTATTTTCACAATGTCTGGCGATTTAATACAGCGTGAGTTAACCATGCGCAGATTACAAATGCCTCGGTTTAGCTTTAAACGGTTTAATTCTAAATTAGTCGATTTATTTTGCGGCTATGGTGAAGCGCCAATTAGAATTGTAGGTACTTCAATACTATTAATATTAATTTGCGCCATGCTTTACACATTCACTGGCCTTAATTATCAAGGCAATATACTGGCTTACGACCCTGCTAAATCAATCGGTGAAAACTTTTCTTTATTCCTATCTTGTTTGTATTACTCGGTCGTTACTTTTACTACGTTGGGTTATGGCGACTTTACGCCTGTAGTAATATCAAGGGCTATCGCTGCAATAGAGGCATTTACTGGCAGTTTTACCATCGCTTTATTCGTAGTTGTTTTCGTGAAAAAAATGACACGTTAGCGCTAAAAAACACGTTTATTGATGTTATCTTCAAATATTATTCTAATCCTTACTTTTTTCTCTTTTTCATCGTCTACAGCCCTGCTAGAATAAAGGCACTAAATTATACTTATTACCCTTACGGAATAGCCTTTAATGCGTACTAGCCAATACCTACTTTCTACTCAGAAAGAAACGCCTGCTCATGCTGAAGTGATCAGCCATCAATTAATGTTACGTGCAGGTCTTGTTCGAAATGTAGCTTCGGGTTTATATACTTGGTTACCGACCGGATTAAAAGTGCTTCGTAAAGTTGAAGCAATTGTGCGTGAAGAAATGGAAAAAGCCGGTGTAATAGAAACCCTTATGCCAATGGTTCAACCTGCTGATCTTTGGGAAGAATCTGGACGTTTGGATGATTACGGCCCTGAATTATTACGTTTAAAAGACCGCCATAACCGCCCTTTTGTTTTAGGTCCAACGCATGAAGAAGTGATCACAAAATTAGTCAGCACTGAAATAAACAGCTACAAGCAATTACCACTCAGTTTATTTCAAATTCAAACAAAGTTTCGCGATGAAATTCGTCCTCGTTTTGGCGTAATGCGTGGTCGTGAATTTTTAATGAAAGATGCTTATTCATTTCATATTACCGATGAATGTTTAAAGAAAACCTATCAAATCATGTTTGATGCCTATTGTCGTATATTTGAACGTTTAGGCTTAGATTTCCGTCCAGTTATTGCCGACAATGGTTCTATTGGTGGTGAAGGCTCTCATGAATTTCACGTATTAGCTGATTCCGGTGAAGATGATATTGCTTTCAGTGATAGCAGCGATTTTGCGGCAAACATAGAAAAAGCAGAAGCTCTGGCTCC
>JAQWHO010000022.1 GCA_029249355.1 Thalassotalea sp. | reverse complement strand
CGAGCCCATGTAACTGTCATTGCGACAACTCCAGCCTTAGATGCTGCATAATTAGTTTGTCCCATATTACCGCCACGAGCAATTGAAGACATATTAATAATAACGCCTTTTTTACCTGATTCAATCATATGAACAGCAGCTTCACGACCGCATAAGAAAACACCCGATAAATTTACGTCAATAACCGACTGAAATTGATCTAATGACATTTTTTTACTCACGACGCCATCTTTTGCTTTTACAAACATACCATCACGAAGAATACCTGCATTATTAATTAAGCCATCGATGCCATTAAAGTCTTGGTTAATTTGGCTAAACGTTTTTTCGACGTCTTCTTCATTGGTGACATTCGATAAGTAATATTTTGCTGTGGAACCAGCTTCTTCAACAAGAGATACTGTTTCTTTCAACAGCTCTTCATTTAAATCAATCAAGGCCAATTTAGCCCCTTGCTGGGCTAAGTTTACTGCCATAGCTCTGCCAAGACCTTGACCACCGCCAGTAATTACAATCGCTTTATCGTTTAAATTCATAACGTACCCTTTACCTTAAATTATTACTTTCTATTTATATGTTCAAAAAAATTGTTCAAGAAATTAGATTTACTATTAATGTTGTATTTTAGTAAAAAACCAATTCACTAACTTTTCTTCTACGCTTTCAATATTTTTATAAAACCACTGAGGTTGTTTATCTTTTTCAACTAATAAAGCACGAACACCTTCTGAAAATTCAGAGAATTGGCAACATCGCACAGATAAATTGAATTCTTGCTCAAAACACTCTGTTTTTGATAAATGCTGACAGTTTATTAACTGATGATAAATAAGTTGAGCGCTTAATGGGCTGCCATGCCTTAATTTACTTTGGGCTTTGCTAAACCATTCACTGCTAATTTCTGTATTAACAATCGCATTATATATATCAATGATATTATCAAAAGATGAGACGCTTTGAATCGTTTCTATTTCTTGCTCAATTAAAGCTTTATTCCGACTAAAAGCTCCAATATCATGTTTATTGAGCAGTTCAGAAAGTAACTGATGATTATTTTTTTCAGTAGCTGTCCAATTAATTTCTAAAAGCGAGTCATTCAAATAATCAATTTTATCACTGTTAACAATGTGCTCTGCTAATTTTAGAAATCTTGCATCTAAACCATTAAATGTCATTCCTGTTAAACCGAGAAATAAACCAACACCTTGTGGCATTTGATTTAAAAACCAACTAGCGCCAACATCAGGATATAAACCAATCGTTATTTCAGGCATTGCCATCACTGTTTTCTCGGTGACTACTCGATGGCTGGCTCCAGCAACTAAGCCAATGCCGCCTCCCATTACATAACCATCTGCCCACACTAAAATAGGTTTAGTGGCGTTGTGAATAAGTAGATCTAATTCGTACTCTTTAGTGAAAAATTCGATGCCTAAACAATCAACTACTTCATCATCATTTAAAGTGCTTCGTGCATTTTTTTGATGTTTCTCAGCTAAGTCATGATAAATACTTACCACATCACCGCCAGCACAAAAGGCTTTATCGCCCGCGCCTTGAATAACAATAAGTGCAATTTCAGTATTTGATAACCATGTTTTTAATTGCGGTAATAACACATCGATCATTGGCAAACTTAAAGCATTTAAACTTTTGGGCGCATTTAAAGTAGCAAAAGCAATTCTTAAACCATTTTTTAAAAGCTTCTCTTCTAAAATAACGGGTAATTTAACCAGTGAGTCTTGCATCTATTTTTAGCTTACCATAATTGGTGTTATTTGAAGTTAATTAAAGGGTGTCATCGATAGCAACAACCGTTCTACCAGTAACAGTGCCTTCAACATAAGCATTAAATGCATTAGGTAAGTCTTCAAATTTAATGGTTGTTGGGGAAACAATATCAAGTTTACTCGGTTTTAAATCAGTAGCTAAACGTTGCCACGCTTTAGTACGAACAGAAATTGGCATTTCAACTGAATTTATACCGAGTAAGCTCACACCTCTTAAAATAAATGGCATAACGGTAGAGTCTAACTTTATCCCGCCTGCTAAACCGATAGATGCGATATTTCCCCAAACATTGGTTGTACGAGTTAGCCAAGATAAGGTTTCACCGCCTACGTTATCAATAGCTCCTCCCCACTGTATACTTTCAAGCGGTTTAGTGCCCATTTCAATGTTATGTCGATTTATTAATTTCGAAGCACCTAATGTGGTTAAGTATTTTTCTTGTTCTGTTTTACCCGTAAACGCAACCACTTCATAACCTAGATCAGAAAGCATATTTATCGCAAAACTACCAACACCGCCTGTTGCTCCAGTCACTAAGATAGGACCAAACTCTGGCTTTTGTCCATTATCTTCCATACGCTGTATTGCAATAGCAGCAGTGTAACCAGCGGTACCAAGTGCCATTGCATCTCGAAGACTGATCCCTTGAGGTAAATTAACCACGGAACTTGCTTTGACCCGAGCATATTCACTATAACCGCCGTCAAATAATTCTGAAAGTTGTGCACCACAGACAAGTACTTTATCGCCAGATGAAAACCTATTATCGCTTGAAGTTACAACAACGCCTGACAAATCAATACCACCAACAAGTGGATAAGTGCGTAATATTCGCCCTTTACCTGTCGCTGCCAACGCATCTTTATAATTAATATCTGAATAGGCAACTTTAATAACGACTTCGCCTTCAGTTAAATCATCAAGACTTATTTGCTCAAAGCCACTGGCGATTGTTTTTTTGTCACCTTCTATATGCTGATGAATACGAAAAGCAGTAAAGTTTTGAGGCACTTCTTTTATCGATGAGATCATAATATTTTTACTCAAATGAATTTAAATTGCTTACTAACATAACTTTCTAAAGAAAATTCAACTAGACGACTTTAGTCCTAGAGGGGTATTAATTTTGTCCTAAATAACGTCTAAACTTAATAAAAACAAGCTCACTTAAATTATAAAAAATGAGCTAAGTTTTATTGAGCTAAGTTTAGTTGAGCTAAGTTTAATTTAGCTAAGTTTAATTATTTTTCAGCACACAATATGTCATGAGCCGTTCTGCAAATGACATATTACGGAGATATTCGTTACATATTACGGCGATATTGACCGCCCGCTTCAAATAATGAATGAACAATTTGTCCTAATGAGCACACTTTACAAGCATCCATCATTAATTCGAAAATATTCTCATGATTGATAGCCGCAGTTTGTAAACGTTTTAATAGCACTTTTACTTCAGCTTCATTCGCTTTATTTAAGCTGGCTAACATTTCAATTTGATAGCTCTTTTCTTCTTCTGTTGCACGAATAACTTCATCAGGCACTACTGTTGGTGACCCCTTTGAACTTAAGAAGGTATTAACACCAATAATTGGGTATTCACCAGAATGTTTTAAATGTTCGTAATGTAAGCTTTCTTCTTGAATCTTGCCGCGCTGATACATAGTTTCCATTGCACCAAGCACACCACCACGCTCATTAATGCGATCAAATTCCGTTAACACCGCTTCTTCCACTAAATCGGTTAATTCTTCAATAATGAAAGCCCCTTGAATTGGGTTCTCATTTTTAGATAAACCTAATTCACGATTAATAATTAATTGAATAGCCATTGCACGACGCACACTGTCTTCAGTTGGCGTGGTAATCGCTTCATCATACGCATTAGTATGCAATGAATTACAATTATCATTGATCGCGTAAAGTGCTTGTAAAGTGGTGCGAATATCATTGAAATCGATTTCTTGCGCATGTAGTGAGCGACCAGATGTTTGAATATGGTATTTCAACATTTGAGAACGAGCATTTGCTCCATATTTCTTTGCCAAAGCTTTAGCCCATAATTTTCGAGACACCCTTCCAATTACAGCATATTCAGGATCAATACCATTAGAAAAGAAGAACGATAAATTTGGAGCAAAATCATTGAT
>JAQWHO010000021.1 GCA_029249355.1 Thalassotalea sp. | reverse complement strand
AAGGGATATTGCGATCTAACACATGTTCAACCATCACATTACCGCGCGCCATCGTATTACCGACAATCACTAAATCAGGTTCGTCATCTAAGTGTTCTACCAAGTAGCCTTGTTTTAGCTCAATACCTAATTGTTCAAGTTGTGTGCTCATAGGTGGATATACGTTTGCGTCACAACCCGACACGCGATGCCCAAGTTGTTTTGCAATAGCGGCAATACCGCCCATAAATGTCCCACAAATACCTAAAATATGAAGATGCATAACTTTTATAAAACGCCTTTTATTACTTAATTTATTGGTACAAAACTCAAAGATGTACCACTATCTCGCTAATATACCCAAATCACATTAAAAAAACACAATTGTTGCAATAAGTTAATCATCATAAAAAGTGCTAAAATAATTTTTTGATTGCAATCTTTGTATATTTTGCGAAGATTCAGACTGGCTGAGCAAATCAGTTTTAGGCTTAACTGTAAGGAAACTTGTGACTTCTCCCTTTGTACAATCACTACATATATATCCGATAAAATCGACATCAGGCATCGCTTTATCTCATAGTTGGGTTGATGATTTTGGACTTAGTTTTGATCGTCGCTTTGTTGTCACTGACTTAGATGGACAATTTATTACCGCTCGTACTCAGCCAAAGTTGTGTTTAATTCAATGTCATTTAACAACAGATGGGTTAGTACTCACTGCGCCTAACATGCTTAAATTAGACATTGTTTTTGCTAATTTTAGCGAGCAATATCATCAAGTCGCGGTTTGGGGAGATCAAATCAATGCTTTATATTGTCATCAAACTTATGACAAATGGTTTAGCCAATATTTAGACTTGCCTTGTCAATTGCACTTTTTTTCAGAAAAATCATCACGCCAAGTAAAAAACAGCGACAACCAAGTGGGGTTTGCTGATGGTTACCCATTACTGCTTATTTCACAGGCTTCATTAGATGATTTAAATAATCGAATTGCACAGAACAGTGATAATAATACTCACATTAGTATGACGCAATTTCGTCCCAATATTGTCGTAAATGATACGCAAGCTTTCGAAGAAGATAATTGGCATCGCATTAAAATAGGTGATGTAGAATTTGATGTATCCAAACCGTGCAGTAGATGTACTTTTACCACCATTGATCCAGAGAATGCGCAAAAACATCCTGAGCAAGAACCTTTATCAACACTAAAAACCTATCGTCAAGTCGCTAAAGGTGATGTCATGTTTGGCCAAAATTTAATCCCGTTAAATAAAGGACAGGTAAAACAAGGCGATAAAGTCACCATAATAAGCAAACAATCGCCGCCTGTTTTTATTTCCAAAGCAACATCTAATTCGCCAACAAGACAAATACAGGAGAAAACATCCGATATGTCAGCAGAGCCAATCCCTAAAAAAGTGAATCTTAAATTTGATTCTTGGAATAAAACTCACAAAGGTAATACCCATGAGCCCATTTTAGATCAAGGAGAAGCCGCAGGGTTAATACTGCCATATTCATGCCGAGGTGGTATGTGTGGGCGTTGCAAAATAAAATTAGATTCAGGCACAGTAAAGCAACTTGCTGACGATGGCTTAACTGATGATGAAAAAGCTGAGGGATATGTATTAGCCTGTAGCAGTATTCCTCAGTCTGATTTAACGCTTAGTTCAAGCTAAATACATAGTGTTGATAATCGATGAAAGTACCAACCGAGTAAAATAGATAATATGTTAACGTTAAACTGTGATTTGGGAGAACTGGTAGGCGAAGCAAATAATGATGCGTTGATCATGCCGATGATTGACCAAGCTAATATTGCTTGCGGTGCTCATGCTGGTGATACACAAAGTATGACCAATACCGTTAAATTAGCGATTCAACATAACGTAATAATTGGTGCTCATCCGAGTTATCCTGATCGTGAAAACTTTGGTAGAAAATCAATAATCATTGAAAAAGCAGCGTTAAAAACTAGCCTAACAGCACAAATAAACGCGTTAAGTAAGATATGTATTGAGCAAAAAACTCAATTAAATTACGTCAAGCCGCATGGCGCTTTATATAATGACATGATGAAAAATTTACCTATTTTTCAGACCGTTTGCCAAGCAGTTGCCATGGCCAATAACAGGCTAAATAAAAAGCTATCATTAATGATACAAGCTTTGCCTAATACCCAGCCATATCAGAAAATTGCTAACAAATATAATATTACGCTTTTATTCGAAGCCTTTTCTGATAGGGCTTACCAAGCAAATGGATTACTTGTTCCAAGATCTCAGCAAGGTGCGGTAATACATCAACAAGAGAAGGTGATAGAGCAAATAACTCAGCTCATTAAACATCAAAAATTAACCACTATTGATGGAGGTTTTTTAGCGCTACACGTCGATAGTTTATGTGTTCATGGTGACAATGATGTCGCCTTAACGCTTGTTAGTTCATTACGAAAACTCATTAAGAAAACCAATGCAGAAAATAAGTAAATGAACAATATTGATATTTATCCTACCAGTGAAAACAGTGTCTTAATCACTTGGCCTGAAAAAATTTGCCCTGTACAACATCAACAAATTCTCAAGACATCAGACAAGATTAATAACCAATTCAAATCTTTAATTTTTGAAACCGTGGTTAGTTACAATTCTATTATGATTTATTATCACTTTGATAAAGTCACTTTTCATCAACTTGAACAGCATATTAACGATTGCATTATTCAAGTTAATCCTGAGGATATGAATAGCCAAAGTGACACGTTAGTGACTGAAATTCCGGTTTATTATGGCGAAGACGCAGGATGGGATTTACAAACAGTTGCTCAGCAATGTCAACTTTCAACGGAAGAAGTTATTCAACTGCATTGCCAACAAATTTATCGTGCATATGCGCTAGGCTTTACCCCAGGGTTTTGCTATTTGGGTTCGATAAATCAAAAGTTAATTCTACCCAGAAAAGCAACACCAAGGTTAAAAGTACCTAAAGGCGCTGTTGCCATTGCTGAACAGCAAACGGCTGTTTACCCCAACATTAGTCCCGGTGGTTGGCACATTATTGGTCAAACGCCATTAGCGCTATATCAAAAAAGTAACGAGAATTTCGTTCCTTTAATTCAAGTGGGGCAACAAATAAAATTTACCGAGATTGATAAAGAAACCTATATGAATTTAGCTGGAACACTCCCTGTAATTGAGGGAAAAATTTAATGCCTTCATTAACCATCAGTAAATTAACAGGCAAAGCATCTTTTCAAGATTTAGGGAGAAATTGCGCCCAACACCTCGGATTTAGCGGCAGCGGCGCAGCTGATGAATATAGTTATTTATTAGCCAATCAGCTCATTGGTAATCAATTAATAGAAAATAAGTTTTCTGCGGCAGCAATCGAAGTGACTTTAGGGCAATTATCATTAGTCGCTAATGAAACCTGCCAATTAGTGATCACTGGCGCTGATTGTCAGGCTTATATTCAAATCTTAAATGGCGAAAAAATAACGATTAACAATAATACAGTCTTTAACTTAACGCAGGGAAATGAACTCAACTTAGCATTACCGAAAAAGCAGTTACACAGCTACATTGCAATTGTTGGTGGTTTTTCAGCAACTAAATTCTTCAATAGCGTCTCACAAACAACCAGTGAATATGCGTTAGCATTTGGCGAAGCTGAATTAGAAGTAGGCAAAAAGTTATACTTTCCTGCTCATTGCTCTACAGAAATGTATTCTGATGAAAAAATAAATAAAGGTGAGGTTAAACACAATTTTCATCAATCAGAACAATTAATACTTCGTTTTTTACCTAGCCTACTTTGGCAGATATTAACACCTCACATCAAGCAACTTTTTCTAAACCAACATTATCAAATATCACCGCAAAGCAATCGTATGGGCTATCGTTTATTGGGAGAGTATCTTCCGGTTAAAAATGTAACGCAGACACTGTCTAAACCGATAAATTATGGCACTATTCAACTGCCGAGTGATGGACAACCGATAGTATTAATGAAAGAAAGACAAACGATTGGTGGCTACCCTACTTTAGGCACCGTAATACAAACGGATTTGTTTCGCTTAAGTCAAAAACGTCCAGGTGAAAAAATACGTTTTATTCCCGCGTCTCTCGAACAAGCTCAAGCGCAATTACTCGCTTTTCGAGAAAAGTTTCACCTCAGATAAAATCATAAAAAGATCCAAGAGCATAATTAGTGCAAAATCCCTTAGCACGTTGCGCCATCATGACTTTCATTTACTTATCTCTTCGTTTTTAAACTGGGTTTTTACACTGGGTAATAAACGATTAATGTTGGACATTTTTCTTTGATGTAAGTCAATGAAACTAACAAATAGTTTAATTTTTTATCTTATTTTGATCGTAAACAATTCGCCTAAGATTTAACTACGGCATTATTCTTGTTAATAAAGAAATAACATGATTACTATAATTATTAAGTAGGATAAAACATGAAATCTAACGCGATAAAAAACTCTCTCTCATTAATTAGCTCTGCAATATTAGCTTCTGCTGCCTTTACGGCATCAGCCGACAATCATTCATCTATTTCGGATGCATTAGTAAGTGGTAAAGCTTCAGCAAACCTAAATTTACGTTATGAATCTGTTGAGCAAGATAATGCAGCAAAATATGCAGACGCTTTAACTCTTCGTACACGCTTGAATTACACCTCTGGTGCATTTAATGGTTTTTCAGCGGCTATAGAACTTGAAAACTCGATTGCCATTATTGATGACTATAACGATGCAACAGGTTCAGGTACAGAGTACTCGGTCATTGCCGACCCAGATCACACAGAAGTAGACCAAGCGTTTATTCAATATAAAGGCGACAAACTGACCGGTAAAATTGGGCGTCAAGTGATCACTATGGATAATCATCGCTTTGTTGGCCATGTAGCTTGGCGTCAAGATAGACAAACCTTTGATGCGTTAACGTTAGGTTATCAATTAAGTGATGCGACAAAAGTGTCTTATGCATATTTATCAAAACGTAACCGTATTTTTTCAGATGAAAAAGATATCGATGCTAAAGATCATTTACTAAATCTATCTCATAAATTATCTACGGGTACTTTAACTGGTTACGCTTATCTCTTAGAAGAAGATAAAACTGGCGGTGCGGCAATTGACACTTTTGGTGTTCGTTATTCAGGTTCTACAAATTTAAGTGGCAACAAATTTACGTATTCTGCAGAGTTTGCATCACAAAATAATGACAACGCCGATAAGTCCGCCAGCTACTTAGCATTTGAAGCGGGCACGATAATCTCAAATATCAACTTAAAAGCTGGTTATGAATTATTAGGTTCAGATAATGGCGAATATGGTTTTGCTACCCCTTTAGCGACGTTACATAAGTTTAATGGTTGGGCAGACCAATTTTTAGGAACACCCGCACAAGGCTTACAAGACATTTATATTTCAGCTGGCGGTAAATTTGCCGGCGGTTCATGGACTGTTGTTGCGCATGATTATTCAGCAGATGACGCATCAGCAACTGTAGATGATTTAGGTTCAGAAATTAACGCGGTATATACAAAAGCGATTAACAAAACATTTAAAGCCGGTGTTAAATATGCTGCATATAACGCAGGCGATATTAAAGTCGATGCCGATAAAGTATGGGTTTGGCTAGAAGCTAAGTTTTAAAACATTGTTTAGCAAAGTTTAAGAATGCCTATACCGAAGCCGACAAAGATGTTGGCTTCGAAAATGTTCACAACCAGCAATAAGAACGTGCCATGTGCGCTGTTTTTTAGAGTAAGTCCAATACTTTCTTTATTTACATTTAATTAGACTATAAGTATGGTCTTACGAACAAGCCCTTAAATTCTTTACTAATTTTAAAAGGAAATATCTATGTATGACAATATAATTTGCGCAATAGAAGCGAGTGCAGAAGGTAAAGAGGTACTTTCAAAAGCGCAAGAATTATCTAAGCTCCATAATGCTAAACTGTTCATCACGCATGTAATTCAGTATTCATTACTGCCTAAAGATTACCAAAAAGAATTAAAAGAGAAAGCATTACCCGAAATTGAAAAGATAGTGTCCGCGCTAGGTATATCTAACAAAAACGTATCGGTAAAATTTGGCAAACCTTACGAAGAAATTTGTAAACTCGCTGAGAAAAAAAATGCTGATTTAATCATATTAGGCACTCACTCTAAAAAAGGGCTAAGTGCATTGATAGGCTCAACAGCAAGTGCCGTTGCCAATTATGCTAAATGTGATGTATCACTCATTAAAATTTAATATTGTATAAAAGCTCTTTTTAATAGAAACTTCACAAAAAAATAATCTCTTTTAAATCAGAGGCTTTTATGAAATTTGAAGATGCACAAAAAGATATGAGCTTATCGTATTATAGCGGTGGGACGGGTGTTTTTATTTCAGGACTAGTTTGGTGCATTGCTGGCTTAATTGCAGTATTACACTCAAATCAATCTAGTATGCTGACGCTTTTTTTCGGTGGTATGTTAATACACCCTCTCGCTATATTTTTGTCTAAACGACTTAATCGTAGTGGAAAACATGACGCCAAAAATCCACTTGCTAAACTCGCTTTAGAAAGTACGATTATTTTATTCGTGGGTTTATTTTTGGCCTTTTTTGTCGCAAAACTGCAAATTGAATGGTTTTACCCAATAATGTTATTGATAATTGGCGTAAGGTACTTAGTTTTCAATACATTATACGGCTTAAAAACATACTGGGTATTAGGCGGGGTTCTCATGTTATCTGGCATGGTATGTATATTATTGGGTGCTAATTTTATGATTGGCGCATTTATTGGTGGTGTAACCGAAATTGTTTTTTCTCTTATCATTTTTAAACAATCAAAAAAATTGCTATTAACAGTCAACTCACTTAATTAGTTGCCAGTTTTATTCTTTCAATATTGATTCGGAGATCACTTGCTTACTATTGCCTTTATCTATTTCTCACATACCGATATCACCGGTCAACTTGTTAAAGCTGCACATAATGAAATAAAAAGCGATGACGTAAAATGTATTGTCCATCAAATTTTAGGAAGTGAAATTATTGAAGGGCGATTTATCAATCAACCGTTAATGAATTCATTACATCAATGTGATGCCATCATATTCGCCTCACCTACCTATATGGGCAATGTTGCCGCACAATTTAAAGCATTCGCGGATGCTACAAGTGATTTTTGGTCAAGCCAAGGTTGGGCAGATAAAGTTGCTGCGGGTATCACCTCTGGTACTGGATTAAATGGCGACCAAACGTCAACACTGCAATACTTTTCTACCTTGGCTAGCCAACATGGCATGATTTGGGTTGGCTTAGACGCTCCCTATAATGACTTAGATAAAGGCGTTAACCGTCTTGGTTGTCAGCTTGGCGCTACCGCTTGTAGTCCAAATGGTGATGTTGAGCCTGCAGATATCGACAGTGCAAAATATTTAGCACGGAGAGTCGTCAAGATTACGAAAAAATTAGCAAAACATAAAAGAGAATAAAATAATACGTGAATTGTAGATGACCACCGATTAGAATAGCGACGTTTTACTCTGCATTCTGCGATAGGCTAACTTTGTGTTATTGATGATCGACAACTACGACTCGTTCACTTTTAATTTAGTGCATTACTTTCGAGCACTCGGACAACGCGTTGAAGTACATCGTAATGATCAAATTACTTTGGACGAAATATCGCAATTAGCACCAAAATTAATCGTGATTTCTCCTGGCCCTGGCGATCCTGATCATGCAGGAATTTCATTACAAATTATCAAAAGGTTTTCGGGCGTTATTCCTATTTTAGGTGTTTGCTTGGGCCATCAATGCATCGCCCAACATTTTGGTGCAAAAATAAAGAAAGCCCGAAGAGTTATGCATGGTAAAATCAGCCAAATCGTTCATACTGATCAAGGGCTTTTTGAAAAACTCAGTAATCCATTAACGGTGACGCGATATCATTCATTAATTGTCGATCAACAAGATTTCCCCAATGAGTTAACAATTACTGCTTGGACAGAAACTAAAGATAAAAAAATTGATGAAATTATGGCGTTAGAACACAAAAATTTAGCCATTGCGAGTGTTCAATTTCATCCTGAGTCAGTATTAACCGAACAAGGTAGCGAGTTATTGAAAAATTTTATCCACCGATATTCTGATATTAAATCAAGATAATTAATGGATAACATAATTTTGCCGATACTTCCTATGTACTTAAATTTTATTAACCACCTCTAAGAGCCAATGCAAATATTTGACGATAACGACAACGTTTCACCTATTTATCACCGAGCAATTTGCCTAAACCTAGGCAAGGAATTTGCTGAACATAAAGGTAATCCAACTTCTCTCATAGCAAAACAAAATAGTGAACAAGAAAATCGTCGTCGAGAACTATTAGATGTAGAAGAACAAGCAAACGAAGCTCGTATTATAAAAGAACATGGTAAGTCGCACTTTAAAACGCAAATGATGTCTAAGTTCTATGCGCAAGTGACGGCTAAAGTAAATAATGAGTTTGATAACAAAGAAAACCTTTATGCGAATATTCTTCATATTGAAGATGCAGCGCCTAATATTATGGAAATATTATCGCTAAAAGCGGCTTCAATTAAACGCATATCACCTTTAGTAAATTCCCTACCTTGGTTAGCCGACGAGCTAATTACGTTAGTCAATAAACCTCAATATCGTAAACGTGCTGATATTCAAGTAAATGATTCCAACCTTGCCCTAACCTACGTAGGCCTTGAAAATTTAAAACTGGTTATGCCAACGTTTATGCTTAAACATTGGCTACCAACCAGCACTGCTCCTTTCGCGTTAATGAAACGAAAATTATGGAATGATTCGTTATCTGTTGCCTTAGCGTCACAAAAATTGGCAGAAGTGCATGGTGTAGACCCTTTTACGGCATTTTCAGCAGGCATGCTCAGTAATATAGGTTTATTAGCAGTAACTCGCTGCTTTTTACAAACCTATAATGATTTATATAAACAAGAACTTAAAGTTGCCTATGATGCACGAGATAAGCGTTTGCATGATGTTTTAGTTGAATTTGAAGTATCACCGGAACTATTACTAGAGCAATTAATCAGCCGAAACAGTCAAATTGCCGCCGATTTAGTTGAGCTAATGCGACTAGATCGTTTAGCCATTACAGAGCCGCTTTTTGATTTAGCTTATACCGCAGACTTCGATAAAATGTCTGATGTCGCTCAAATAGTCTTAAAAGCTAAAGCTTATGTAGCCTTTAGAAGCTTAGCTAAAGAAGGTTTAATTGATAATGATGAAGCAAAAACATTACTCGGCGCTGCTCACGTAACCACCAAAGAGGTCGCGTTATTAAAGAAATCGGATATTGATCATATCAAGCTAATCTTCAAATAAGCTTCAAGTAAGCTTCAAGTAAGCTTCAAGTAAGCATTGAAGTTACTATTCAAATAAAGTTTGAAATTATTTTTGAGTATTTATGAATTAAATAAATTAGCTCATTATTGTTCAAGCACGCTGTTTCCTTACGTGTTTGCCTAAATTAATCGCAATTTCTAATAAAATATAGTTATGCACTATAATTGAATAAAACCCTTCAAGCCCTTATTTTATAAGGGCTTTAGGCATTTACTAGCAAGACAACGCTAGTTTTATCTGTCATAATGCTCTGCAAATATTCAACTACAATGATATTTCTTTCTTCAATACTTGTAGTGAAGTTAATGTCATCGTAAAAAAGTGACACGATAAACGGTCAATATTAATAGAAGATCCCGTTTGAAATAATATGAGAAAGCATTCTCAATAATAGGAGTAGACAATGAGCAACCCAATTACTGTAAACCGTGAATTATTTGATGATGTAATGGTGCCAAATTATTCACCATCGGCAGTTATTCCTGTTCGTGGCTTAGGCTCACGCGTTTGGGATCAAGAAGGTCGTGAATATATCGACTTTGCTGGTGGCATTGCAGTTAACTGTTTAGGTCATTGTCACCCTGCCCTTGTAGGTGCATTAAAAGATCAAGCCGATAAAATTTGGCATTTATCTAACGTAATGACTAACGAACCAGCACTACGTTTAGCAAAAAGCATTACCGATAATACCTTTGCAGACAAAGTATATTTTGCTAACTCTGGCGCAGAGGCAAACGAAGCGGCATTAAAGCTTGCTCGTCGTTGGGCTTTAGACGTTCATGGTGCAGATAAAACTCAAATAATTGCATTTAAGCAAGGTTTCCATGGCCGTACTTTCTTTACAGTAACCGTTGGCGGTCAACCAACCTACTCAGACGGCTTTGGTCCAAAGCCTGGTGATATTGTTCATGCAGAATATAACAATTTAGAGAGTGTTAAAGCTCTTATTTCCGATAAAACTTGTGCCGTTGTAATGGAGCCACTTCAAGGTGAAGGCGGTGTTATCTCTCCAACAGACGATTTTGTTAAAGGTGTCCGTGAACTTTGTAATGAACACAATGCATTATTAGTCTTTGATGAAGTTCAAACAGGTGTTGGCCGTACTGGCGATTTATATGCTTACATGGGATTAGGCGTAACTCCTGATATTTTAACCACAGCTAAAGCGTTAGGTGGCGGTTTCCCTATTGGCGCAATGATCACAACCACTGAAATTGCTAAACACCTTAAAATTGGTACTCATGGTAGTACTTATGGTGGTAACCCATTAGCATGTGCGGTAGCTGAAGCAGCATTCAATACTGTGAATGATCCAGCCGTATTAAATGGCGTTAAAGAAAAGGCTAAACTTTACATTGATGGCTTAAATGCGATTAACGCAAAGTACAACGTATTTAGTGAAATTCGTGGCAAAGGCTTATTAATTGGTGCGGTATTAAACGAAAACTACCAAGGTAAAGCGAAAGACTTTTTAAACGCTGCTATGGCAGAAGGTTTAATGAGCTTAGTAGCTGGTGCAAGCATTGTTCGTTTTGCTCCGTCTCTTGTTATTCCTGATGCTGACATCACTGAAGGCTTAGCGCGTTTTGAAAAAGCCGTAGCAAATATTGTCAACGCATAATTATTACTAAGCAGTTATTAAATAACGCTCAAGTTATTATTTTCTTGAGCGTCACTTATCATCATTGAGATTTTTTTATGGTTATTATACGCCCTATTCAACATAGCGATTACGATGCATTACACCGTATTGCGATAGAATCAGGACACGGTTTTACATCACTACCGGTCAATGAAGAATTATTAACGCAACGTATTGAACGTGCTGAACAATCATTTACTAAAGACGTAACAGCACCAGGAAACGAAGGTTATCTTTTTGTTATGGAAGATACAGTTACCGGTGAAGTTGTTGGTACAAGCGGTATTGAAGCGGCCGTAGGCTTAGATGATGCTTTCTATCACTATCATCTAGGGAAAGTGGTTCATAGCTCACGCGAGTTAGACATATATAATACCGTTGAAACCTTGTCTTTGTGTAACGATTATACCGGCACTTCTGAAATTTGTACTTTGTATTTATCTCAAAGCCATAGAAAAAATAGCAATGGTCGGTTTTTATCACGTATTCGATTTTTATTTATTGCTGAGCATTTAGAGCGTTTCTCTCAAACTGTTATTGCCGAAATGCGTGGTGTTTCAGACGAAAATGGTCGTTCACCGTTTTGGAATTGGCTTGAAGAACACTTTTTTTCAATGGACTTTCCAACGGCCGATTACTTAACAGGTATAGGTAAAAAAGTGTTTATCGCTGAATTAATGCCTAAGCACCCAATTTATGTCAATTTGCTGAGTAAAGACGCGCAGCAGGTGATAAATAAAGTTCACGAGAAAACGGTGCCTGCGTTACGTTTATTAGAAGCTGAAGGTTTTTGTCGACGTGGTTATGTCGATATTTTTGACGGTGGTCCAACGGTTGAAGCTCATGTTAATTCAATCAAATCTGTCAATGAAAGTCATAAATGCCAAGTACTTATTGGTGAAGTGTCTTCAGATGATAAATACATTATTTGTAACACTCAAGTTGCTGATTTTAAAGCCGTTCAAGCTCCATTGTTATTACGTGAAACAGCGAATCAAGCTGTTATAAATATAGATACTGCAAAAGCGCTGAATGTCACTGAAGGTGACTGGATACGCTTAATACGAAATTAATTAGACGACTCTTTTATTCCTAAATATAAACACAGATTTATAATAAATAACCAAGAGTAATGAGGAAAAGAATATGGCGCACCCGATACAATTTATTAATAACGAATGGCTTAATGGTTTAGGTGATGATGTTTCATCATTAAATCCTGCAAAAAACGAAGTTATTTGGCAAGGTAAAAGTGCTACCGCAGAACAAGTAGATAGCGCAGTTAAAAGCGCCCGTAAAGCTTTTGAAGAGTGGTCATTAACTTCTGTAGAAAATCGTATTGCCTTAGCTGAAAAATTTGCTGAGCTTTTAGCTGAAAATAAAGAAGACTTTGCCAAAACGATTGCTTTAGAAACAGGTAAGCCGTTATGGGAAACACGAACAGAAGTAGGCGCTATGGTTGGAAAAATAGCCATATCAATTAAAGCTTATAATGAGCGTACGGGTACTGTTGAAAACCCTATGCCGGGAGCAAAAGCGTTTATTCGTCATAAACCTCATGGTGTTGTTGCTGTTTTTGGCCCTTATAATTTCCCCGGTCATTTACCTAATGGTCATATTGTTCCAGCATTAATTGCAGGCAACACACTAGTATTCAAACCAAGTGAATTAACACCTTTAGTTGCGCAAGCCACATTAGAATTATGGCAAAAAGCAGGTTTACCTGCTGGTGTCATTAACATGGTTCAAGGCGAAGTAACAACAGGTAAAGCACTAGCAAATCATCAACAAATTGACGGCTTATTTTTTACCGGTAGTTCAACAACCGGTAAATTATTACATGAACAATTTAGCGGCCAACCAGGCAAAATTCTTGCCTTGGAAATGGGCGGTAATAACCCATTAATCGTTAAAGGCGTTGCTGACATAAATGCAGCAGTGCACGATATTATTCAATCTGCATTTATTACAACGGGTCAACGTTGTACTTGTGCTCGTCGTTTATTCATTGAAGAAGGCGCGCAAGGCGACGCTATTTTAGCCAAGCTTGTAGCTTCAACTCAGGCAATAAAAATTGGCTATTTTGATGATGAAGAGCAACCATTTATTGGCTCAATGATTTCAGAAAAAGCCGCGTTAGGCTTAGTTCATGCACAAAACCAATTGCTAGAACTTGGTGGTAAAGCATTATTATCACTTGAGCATAAAGAAGCCGGCACAGGCTTTGTTTCTCCAGGGATTATTGATGTCACTAATATAACTGAAATGCCTGATGAAGAGCACTTTGGTCCATTATTAAAAGTTTATCGTTATTCAGATTTTGACCAAGCGATTGATGAAGGCAACAATACTTCATTTGGTTTGTCCGCAGGTTTATTAGCAGATAATGAAGCTGATTATCACCATTTTTTCAAGCGTATTAGAGCAGGAATTGTCAACTGGAATAAACCTATTACAGGTGCAAGCAGTGCAGCACCGTTTGGTGGCATTGGCGATAGTGGTAATCATAGAGCAAGTGCTTATTATGCCGCAGATTATTGTGCATACCCTGTAGCATCAGTTGAAGCTGAAAAAATGACTATGCCGGCAACATTATCGCCAGGATTAACCATTAAATAATATGTTCACTCAAAGAAAACTCAAAGCAGCTGGCGTAAGACCCAGCTTCTTTAAAAGTATAGATCAAATCTAACCATTGCCTGCAGTGGTTAGTCCTCGTTGTTTCTCCAATATGTAAATAGCTAAAACTCATCATTGCTTGGTAAAAGAATCTATTAAATATTTTATTTTGTCGCAGTAGGAACAAACAATGAAGACACAAGTAACCGAACTTTTTAATAACATTTGGCAAAACTACATTGAAGTTACGCCATCAGCAGAAAAAATCCATCACCTGTTAGGCTCTGGTCACGACTTAATCAACGACCATGTTGCTTACCGTACTTTTAATATTGAAAAAGTAGGAATCGATAAACTTGCTCAACATTTAATCGCGTTAGGTTACAAAGAAGGTGGTGAGTACCATTTTGAAGCGAAAAAATTATACGCTAAACATTTTGAACATAGCGATAAAACGCTTCCAAAGGTTTTCATTAGTGAGCTTTTAGTTGAAGAGTTTTCTCCAAGCGTACAAAAGATTATCCACAACTTAGTAGACTCTCTCGACGAGTCTGTCATCAACGATCAAAGTTTCTTATATTCTGGAAAAAAATGGTCATTAAGCTCTACGGATTATCAAACCTTGCTAGCTGAAAGTGAATATGCTGCATGGCTTGCAGCATGGGGATATCGTGCAAACCACTTTACAGTAAGCATTAATCATTTAGCAAATTATGAGCACCTTGAAGACATAAACATTACTTTAAAGTCAGCGGGCTTTAAATTAAACAGTACAGGTGGAGAAATAAAAGGGTGTAGCGAAGTAAAATTAGAACAGTCGTCAACAATTGCCGATAAGTTTAACGTAGAATTTTCAGATCAAACAGTAGAAATACCTTCATGCTTTTATGAGTTTGCTAAACGTTATCCTGCACAAAATGGCGAGTTATATTCTGGTTTTGTTGCTGCTTCTGCAGATAAAATATTTGAAAGCACTAACGCTGCGGCTTAATAGTATATTTTCAATATCAAAAGCTCTGCTTCAGTTAGCTGTGAAAACAGCTAACTGATAATAATCTTTGAAGCTATTGATATAGCAGCATTATGTTCTTTCATTTGACCTTCTTTCAATGCCTGAAATGGTTTCTCGTTTTTACTTTAGTGTGTTCTTTGCTATATCAGTAATTGAAACTTCATGAGCTGAACGGTCTAATACTTTAAGCATATTTTGTGAGTTTTTACCGCGCTGTTCAACAAAGGCTAATATATTTTCACCATTACAAGTAATGTTATTAGCAATAAAGTTAAGCGACTTACCAGACTCTTTAACTACATTAAACATAGCAGCACGGTTACCTGATGCAGCGATTAAACAAAGCTCTGTCGCTATTGAACTATCTGCAGCTTCTAAGTTTGACGCTTGCACTGAGAAAGGTAAACCTACTGCCATTGATGCCAGAATTGCAATTTTTTTTATGTCCATTTTTAACACTCCAATTAAGAATTTGATCAACACAAAATATGTTGATCCTATTAATAGTGGCGTCAAAATTAAGCAAAGTTGTATGAATAACATTTAAGAATGTAATAAGTAATGTCAGAATTTAATGATTTTATAAACTCTGGTTTAATGATTCTAACATCTAAGTTATTGTTATTTATGTTTTAGAATCCTTTTTATATAAGCAGCAACGAAACATAAACTATTACACTTGTTCATCAAGAGAAATAAATAAAGTCGCTTATCAAACGACGAGTAACAGTATTGACACTATTTATTTTCAATCTTAGGTCGGTAACCACTGTAATCTATTGATAGCTCAACCCGTTCAATTAGTTCTGAACCCTTTAACTTCAAATAAAAGGGGTACAGTTCTACAGATCCATCAGGAAGCAATTCAAAGGTATTTTCTGCTAACTTTTTCATTGAGTTAATTTTATAGTTTACTTTTAATTGCTCTGCATTCAATTGCTTTGTAACAACGACAACGCTTCCTTTAACAACGCCTACTTGCCGTATCGACGGACTATAAACTTTCGTTCCTTTTATAAGGCTTGCGCCGTGAACAATCAACTTTTCATCATTTATTAATAATGATTTTTTTACTTCTTTGTTTAAAGGGACTTCATTAGCTAAAAACTTTTCCTTTTTGTTTGCTAATTCAGATATAGAAGTCGTTTCTCTCTGAGCTTGGACTGTTTGTTGCTCTTCCTTTATTTCTTTTTTGTTATTCGATTGGCTACTTTCAACTTCGCTATTACATGCCATTAATAAACATATTGATGAAATTAAAATGATTGGTTTTTTCATATTCATAGTTTTCTCCAGAAAATAAAAAAGGCTGGTTAAATCAACCAGCCTTTATCAAAGTAGCAATTATTTATTTACGACGACGTAACATTGCTAATGGTAATAAAAGTAAGCTTAACCAACCTGTAGAACCACCACCGCCAGTGTTACCTGTTACTGGTGCAGTTACAACGGTAGTATCCTTAACATTTACCGTTACAGTTTGACTTACGCTATCCGTACCATCATTAATAGATGCTGTGAACTCTAATGATTGGTTACCTGTAACTTCAGGGGCGGTAAATGACATATTCGCCATATCTGCTCCAGTGATAGTCACAGCAATACCAGCAGTTTGAGTCCAGCTATATGTCAAAGCATCGCCATTTGGATCGCTACCTTCAACAGATAAGTTAACTGTACCGCCTTCATTAGCTGCAATTGTATCGCTGATACTAACAACATTAGGCAAACGATTATCACATGCGTATGTATCACCAGACACTACAGTAGAGAAAATACTATTTTGTGTATTAGTGAATGTCATATCATCGATATACCAACCCGCATTAAATCCTGAAAACGCAGGTGGTATATAAGCACCATCTGTTGATTGACGGAAGCGGAACTGTACTTCGTTACCATTTAATGTTTCACCGAAGCTAAGTAATTCCCAACCATAATTAATACCAGAAAATACGTTACGACCTGCAAAAGCAGACGTTGTATAATCTAACTGTGTATTAGTATAACCGTCACCTAAGAATTGACCGCCCATTTCTGTAGCATCAACCCAATCACCACCATTGACGCTAACTTCAACAACAGCACCATCCCAATCAGCTTCTAAGTTATATAGATGCCACCATTGGATTGTAAACTCACCATCAAAACCAACATTAATAGTACGTGTTTGGTAAGCAACATCAGACTCAAAACTATGAGCAGATGATGCAATCATGCCATCAGTTTGACCAGCATCCCACCAATCAATACCGAATGTACCTTTAGCTAAATCTCCACCACTCATTACATTTTCAGAAAAGTCATTCAATGTAGCTAATGAGTTTAACGAATTTACTTGAGTTGAACTTGTAAATTCAATCTCTTCAAAATCAACGTTAACAGTTGTCGCTAACATGTAATCAGCAACTTCCGTTCCTTCTGCTAAATCAGGGAAAGTTACTTTTAATTCTAGCTCTTCACCCGTACCCGCATCGTTTAAAGTAAATTCTATTGGAGCACTTGTTGCTGATGCAAACATAGCAACATCACCAAATGTTACTGCACCGTCGTTAGCAAAAGTTACGTCATGACCACTTACAACTTCAACAACACCTGTAACGCCAGTTAATGCAGCTGTACCTGTATTAGTTACGCTAAATGTAGCTGTAGCTGTTTCACCTTTATCTAAGATGCCATCCATTGAACAATAACCAGTCATCATACCTTCATAATCAAGATCTAAAGTATGAGAAGTTACATTAAAAGTTGTAAGTTCTGTTTTATTTGACTCAACAACACCCGTGTTATCAGTAGAGAAACGCTCTGGTGAAATAGCGCCAACACCCATACCACGTTTTGCAAAAGCACCTAAAATAACGGTGTAGTCTTCAGAGCTATTAGCATAAGCTGTTGCTAAAATAGCATCACGCGCTTCTGTATAAGTCGGCGCAATTGGCGTCATTTTATAACCAGCAACCAAATAGTCCTTCATTACTGCTTTAGCTTCATCAAAGCTATAGCGGTCATCATTAGCTAATGCAACAAAAACATCCCATAACGTTGCTGCCCATACTTCACCTGCGGCATGAGGAGAAGCTACATTTGTTCCTGGTAAGCCTACATCGCCACCCATACCTGATTCAATGTGTCTGAATGATAATGGGTTGATGTCCATGTTAGTAGAATATGGTGCACGGCGAATACCAGAAGTAAATGGTGCAACATAAGAGGTTGATGAATAAGCGCCAGCGTAATCTTCATTACCCGAAACTGCAGTATCTTTTTCTTCAGATAACAATAATAAAGCATGGAAGTCACCCCAACCTTCACCCATTGCTCGGCCTTGGAAGTTGCTTAAACCAGAACTATTACCCACTAAACGGTTACTGATATA